>JBILFS010000246.1:0-3965 GCA_044351455.1 Paludibacter sp.
AGGCAATGAACTCGGACAGGCATTCAGGGATTTAGAAATGGAAGAAAAAATCCTGAAACAGGCCCAGGATTTTGGCATGGGTGCTCAGTTTGGGGGAAAATACTTTGCGCATGATATTCGCATCGTACGTTTGCCCCGTCATGGTGCTTCCTGTTTTGTCGGGATGGCTGTTTCCTGTTCTGCCGACCGTAATATCAAGGGTAAAATCAACAAAGATGGTATCTGGGTAGAAAAACTGGAAGATAATCCGGGTCAATATATCCCCGAAGAATTCAGAAAAGAAGGTGAAGGAAATGTGATTAAACTCAATCTGAACCAACCGATGAAAGACATTCTGGCGACATTGAGTCAGTATCCTGTTTCAACCCGCCTGTCTTTATCCGGAACCATCGTGGTTGGTCGCGACATTGCCCATGCCAAACTGAAAGAATTGCTTGATGCAGGCAAACCACTTCCGCAATATGTAAAGGATCATCCGATTTATTATGCCGGTCCGGCAAAAACGCCGCAGGGAATGGCTTCAGGATCTTTCGGTCCGACTACCGCCGGTAGGATGGACTCTTATGTTGATTTATTTCAGGCCAATGGAGGTAGCCTGGTGATGATTGCCAAAGGAAACCGCACCCAACAAGTGACCGATGCCTGCCATAAACATGGAGGTTTTTATCTGGGTTCTATCGGCGGTCCAGCAGCAATTCTGGCCGAACAAAGCATTAAGAAAGTGGAGTGTCTCGAATATCCCGAGTTAGGCATGGAAGCTATCTGGAAAATTGAAGTAGTTGATTTTCCGGCATTTATACTCGTTGATGATAAAGGGAATGACTTTTTTAAATTGATTAAGTCAAATGGTTTTTGTTGATATGATCAGACATTGGTTGATGAATATTTGAGGAAAATATTTTAACCACATAAGGCACATAAGAAGATATTTGAGGTATAATCATTTATGGATATTAAAAACCTAAGGTATTAAATATAGCCATGTGATATTTCTTATGTGCCTTATGTGACTTATATGGTTAAAAATTAAAAATCTCACAATTTAACAGAAAGCAAATCATTACCTAACTGATGCAATGCATCTTCAATCTGTTTCATTCTCTTTCTTCCCGGTTTTTTTTCATTACAGATATAACTTGCCAATAAACTTCTGTTAATTTTACTTTTTTCGGCAAATTTACTGATATTTAATTCCGGAAATCTATTAAAAACCTTTGAAACATCGTTCCGTTGATTTTCTATAGTGTCATTATTATAATTAAAAAAACCTTCCAGACTTAAATCTTCATTCAACTCCTCCCAATGTATATCATCACCCCATTCCCCAATTACAAAACTTTCCCGTTGTTCAACAGTAGCATTCCATAACGATGGAAACCATCTTAGGGAGTGACTTTTTTGAGTTCCATCATTTGTTTGGATATAGATATTATCATCATCAAACCAAACTTTCTCAATTTTCAAATCAGTCCATGTTTCCATGAAAGGCCTCCCATAAATTAATTATTAAATTCTTATTCTCATCTATTATACTCTCAGCCAGTTTAATTTCTGAAGATTTTAATCCCTTATTCCTTACTAATTTCACATTGGGCAAAACTTGAAACTTTGCTTTACCGCTAGCATTTTGAACATATATATGAATTGGTAAATGTTCATTTGATAAAAGAAAAAACGAATTCCAAACAATCGAAAAACTTCAGGCATACCGGATATGATTAAAACTTCACAAAGACAGTAACATTTTTGTTACTATTATAGAAAAAATAACTTTTTAAAAAAAAATCACCGCACAATTTCCACCCATTGCCCGGCATCCGATTGGTTGGCAAGTCGTATCTTTTCGGGGTTCAATAGCACTTCGGTCGACATATTGAAAGTGGATGAAAGTTCGGTCAGGAAGGGGGTGAGAGCAGTTAACTCTGTTAGCATCTGAACACCTTTTGCATCTCCTGTTGATTTTGCAACAATTTTCATTTTATTATTTCCAGCTGATGTTGTTGTTAAATCTATATTTCCTTCCGTTTTAAAACCTCCCGACATAAAGTTGATTGTAAGCACGAATGTTCTGCGTGTACTGAAATACCGCAAACTGATTTTTAAATCTGTTGCTGCATAAGTGGTGATAATCTGCTGATTAAGAGCATTAATTGCCGTACCTAGTCTACCGCCTCCCTGATTCAGTTTCCATTCAATAACACTATTCAGGATAAAACTGCTCAAATCGGAAGGACCCATAATCATCACAGCAGGATTTGAAACACTCACAAAAGCCGATTTATCTGGTTTGAGTGTAAACTCCTGAAGTTTAAGACTTTCAACTTCAATTACGTTTTGAAACCGGATGCCGTTCTCTTTCATGATGAAAGGCGCATTCAACACAAAACTACCTCTTGCAATATCCATTACACCAGTGTATCCACCATTCAGATAATAATTGTTTGTACCGGTAACGAGGGTTAACTGAGGGGATTCTTCTGTAAAAATCTGATTATACAGGGTGTTTATTTGCTGAAGATATGCATTTTCATCCACAACGTTTTTGAGAGGATACATCAGAATATCCGATTTGTATTTTTTCCCTTTCATATACAAGGTATCACCCGAAGTTTTGGTGATAATAAACTCATAATCACCCATCAAGCCATAACCGTCCGGATTCTCGGGATTGGAAAAAGCATGCAGCACTTTATTAAAAGTATTGAATGTCAGCACGGGGCCATAATCTGAAAGCATTTCATACAAACTGGTATCTTTCAGTAATTTGTTTTCTGAAACTGCATTTTGCATCGACATATTCACAGCACCAGATGCATTAAACTTCATTAAAATGATATTACCGGGACCCGATGTATTTGTAAAATACTCCATAACCCAGGTTCTTTCATCCTTAATCAACAATTCCTGATAAGCCATTACAGCCTTATTAATCCTTTCAGCAGGAGAATCTTCAAAAATGTCATTTTCCTCCTGCACGCAGCCCATCAATAAAAATACAGCAAAGATGGATATATATAAATTTCTTCTCATAATTCAATTATTTTAAAGCCTGATCAATTGTAGCCTGACGTTTAAAAATTTCGGCTCTTAATAAATCCAAATCAATACTCCAGGAGTCCTTCAACCATTTCCGGGCAATGGCCAGTTTCTGAATTATCAATGCCTTCCCATCGACACCATCATCCGGCAACACGGTTCCGTTATAATCAACACCCGGTTTCGATGCCATCTCGAGCAACTGATTCCACTGAGCATCATTTCTAACGAGATAATTCGCAATGATTTCCACAAAATCCTCCCGGTTCTGACTTCCTGCATAAGGCGTAACAAAACCCATGGTAGCAGCTTCAGAATCGCTTACATATTGCCAGCCAAGCGGATTGTACTTCCCTTTGGAAATAAGTCCGAAATCGACAGGATAGTTTCTTTTCTGATGTAAGATATGCGCAAATTCATGGTGCATGGTTCTGAAATAATATTCGTTCAGCAGGTCGATATCTGTCGGAACAATCTCATTGCATCTGTAGAGTGTCACTTTAATTCCACCTTCGGCAGTACCCAGCAACATGGTTTGCGAAACCGGATTGTAAGCCGGAGAACCTATCAGATGAATAATTCTCGGACCGTTTTCTTTCAGGAAGTCGGGCCCGGCCACAGTACCATAGACATCAAACCACAGATACTTCACCAATTTGGCCATTTGAATCGATTTTTCAAAATCAGTTGGTACAAGATTATATTCCATATCGGACGCAACGTCCTGCAATTTATACCTGAAATCGAGATTGTAGGGCTTCAGGTAGGCATCTTTCAACCACACATCAAAAGAATAACTTGCAGAAGCAGGGTTTTCCACAAAATCAGTTTTAAAAATACTATCACCGAATTCCTCTTCGGAAGTACAGGATACCATACCAATGATGGATATGGATATCAGGATAAAATATATGATTTTTTTTCTCATG
>JBILFS010000248.1:0-3950 GCA_044351455.1 Paludibacter sp.
AAGAATACTGTAAGCAAAATTGCAATTAATCATTACACATTAAAACCGAAACAATAAAATTGAAACAAAATTTATTAAAATGCATATTATTGATAACATTATAACTATTTTTGCAAATGAATCCTGACATTTAGTTATAATAATCACTTGAATTATAACAATTATCAAACAAATAAACTATAAAATATACAAATTTATGTCATCTTTAAGATTCAAAGCTGTAGAAGAAGCTTTCAAAAAGAAAGCTCTAAGCGTGGAAGCTCCGGCTCCATTAACTTCTGATTATTTCGGAAAATTTGTTTTCGACCGTAATACTATGTCGAAATATCTTTCTAAAGACACTCTGAAATCAATTAAAAATGCAGTAGACAAAGGCTCAGCCCTCGATCGCAGTATCGCTGATCACGTAGCTGCCGGTATGAAACGCTGGGCACTTGAAATGGGTGCTACACATTACACTCACTGGTTTCAACCTCTGACTGATGGTACTGCAGAAAAACATGATTCATTTATTGATTATATCGGCGCACCCGGTGATGGTATTGTTGAAGATTTTTCAGGTAAATTATTAGCGCAAGCTGAACCTGATGCTTCTTCTTTCCCTAATGGTGGTATCCGTAGTACTTTTGAGGCTCGTGGTTATACTGCATGGGATCCATCATCTCCTGCTTTTGTTGTAGATGACACTTTGGTTATTCCTACAATTTTCATTTCTTACACTGGTGAATCGCTTGACTTAAAAGCACCACTTTTGAAAGCCCTGAATGTGGTTGACAAAGCTGCTGTAGGTGTATGTCAGTATTTTGATCCGAATGTAAAGAAAGTAATCTCATTTCTTGGATGGGAACAGGAATATTTCCTTATTGATGAAGGATTATTTGCTACACGTCCTGATTTGGCAATTACAGGTCGTACTTTGCTGGGACATGAATCAGCTAAAAATCAACAGTTGGAAGACCATTATTTTGGTGCAGTACCATCAAGGGTATCTGCTTATATGAAAGATGTTGAATTTGAAGCGTACAAATACGGAATTCCATTGAAAACCCGTCACAACGAGGTTGCTCCAAACCAGTTTGAGCTGGCTCCGATTTTTGGTGAAACAAACCTTTCAAACGACCAGAACCTGCTCATCATGTCGTTGATGAAGAAAGTAGCCCGTCGTCATGGTTTCCGTTTGCTTTTGCACGAAAAACCTTTTGGAGGCATCAACGGATCAGGTAAACATAATAACTGGTCGCTCGGAACCGACACTGGCGTTGGTTTGCTTACTCCGGGTAAAACTCCAGAGGAAAACCTTCAGTTTATTACTTTCTTAGTAAACATTCTGATGGCGGTTTACAAAAACAACGCTTTGTTGAAAGCATCAATCATGACTGCAAATAATGCTCACCGTTTGGGTGCTAACGAAGCACCTCCGGCTATTGTTTCAGCATTTTTGGGAACTCAAATTACTGCTGTTCTGGAAAAGATGGAGAATAGTACTACCGACGAAGCCATCATCATGGATGATAAAAAAGCGTTGAGTCTGGGTATTCCTCACATTCCTGAAGTAATGCTCGATAATACTGACCGCAACCGTACTTCTGCGTTTGCATTTACCGGCAATCGTTTCGAATTCCGTGCTGTTGGTTCATCCGCTAACTGTTCATCTGCAATGATTGTACTGAACACTGCTGTAGGTGCTCAACTTATCGAATTTAAAACCGCTGTTGACGCAAAAATTGCTTCTGGTATCGCAAAAGAAAAGGCTATTTTCGAAGTATTGAAAGAATACATCAAAATTTCTAAACCAATCCGTTTCGACGGGAATGGTTACAGCGAAGAATGGAAAATTGAAGCAGCAAAACGTGGATTGGATTGCGAAACAAGTGTTCCTGAAATTTTAAAAGCATATACTTCAGATTCTTCAGTTGAATTATTTACCAAAACAGGCGTTTTGTCTGAAACAGAATTACATGCCCGTAACGAGGTTAAATGGGAAACATACACTAAGAAAATCCAGATTGAAGCACGTGTTTTGGGCGACCTGTGTATGAATCACATCATCCCGGTTGTTACTAAATATCAGTCACTTTTGATCGACAATGTTTCTAAACTGTTCACCATTTATTCAACTGAAAAAGCGAACGAACTTGGTGCAATGAATAAGGCTTTGATCGAAGAAATTTCTGAAAGATTGTCGAATGTTAAAGCCAATGTGGATGCGATGATTGAAGCCCGCAAGCTTGCCAATAAGATCGAGCATGAATACGACAAAGCAGTAGCTTATCATGATATCATTTTCCCGTATTTTGACATAATCCGTTATGATGTCGACAAACTTGAATTGATTGTTGACAATGAATTATGGCCTTTACCAAAATACAGAGAGTTATTATTCATCCGATAGTTTTCTTCGGAACAGATTTATCTGATCTGTTTCTTCGGAAATATATTTTAAAAATAGTGGTAGTGCCTGTAAAGGGTGCTCCCACTATTTTACACAATAAAAGCTAAATTCACACAAGCAGATAATTGAAAATCCCAATACTGCATTTTTTTTTAAGTTATGAGTTTGAACCCCTTACAAATTGATGAAGTTGAGCAGCGTTCGCTGTATACATTTCAAAACGAACACGATGCCTGTGGTGTAGGTCTGGTATTAAATCTTTACGGCGAGAAGTCGCACGAAATCGTTGAAAAAGGCTTACAGGTACTCGAAAATATGGAACACCGCGGAGCGGAAAGTGCCGACAATAAAACCGGTGATGGTGCCGGTATTCTGATACAAATTCCTCACGAATTCATTCTGCTTCAGGGCATTGCTGTGCCGGCAAAAGGCAGATATGGCACAGGACTTGTCTTCTTGCCAAAAGATGAAAAAAAAGCTGAATTCTGTCTGAATCTCATCAAAGATTACACTTCCAAAGAAGGTTTAAATCTGTTGTATATCAGGGATGTTCCTGTAAATTCTGAATGTTTGGGTGCAATTTCCGCATCTAATGAACCCAAAGTGATACAAATTTTTGTGTCGGGTTGCAATTCTCAACAGGAACTCGAACTGAAATTATACATCCTGCGTAAAAAACTGGAAAAAGCCATTTCAGGTACAGATATAGCTGCAGAACGTGGTTTTTATATCGTAAGTCTTTCAACAAAACAAATGGTTTACAAGGGGATGCTTACCCCTATGCAATTGCGTGAATATTTCACCGATTTGCAAAACGAATATTTAACCAGTGGCATCTCGTTGGTTCACTCCCGTTTTAGCACCAATACATTCCCAACCTGGGATTTAGCACAGCCATTCCGCATGTTGGGTCACAACGGCGAAATCAATACGATACGCGGTAACCGTCAGTGGATGGAAAGTCGTGAAAGTGTTTTAAAGTCTGACCAGTTAGGTGATTTACAGGATCTATTTCCGATTTGTCAGCCTAAAATGAGCGACAGTGCATCATTGGACAACACACTGGAATTCCTGGTAATGTCGGGCAAAAGTCTGCCTCATGCCATGGCCATGCTTGTTCCTGAAAGTCATAATAAAAAGAATCCGATTTCCGACGATTTGCGTGCTTTCTACGAATACCACAGCACTTTTATGGAACCATGGGATGGTCCCGCCACCTTACTTTTCAGTGATGGTCGTTATGCCGGTGGTATGCTCGATCGCAATGGTTTACGTCCTGCACGTTATCTGATTACACATGACAACCTGATGGTGGTTGCCTCCGAAACGGGAACAATTGAATTTGAACCGGAACGTATCAAAGAAAAAGGTCGTTTGAAACCGGGTAAAATGTTGATGGTAGATACAGAACTCGGACAGATTTTCTACGACAAAGAATTGAAAGAGGGACTGGCGAAAGCTTTCCCATACCGCGAATGGTTGAATAAAAACTGTGTCAAAATTGAAGATATTGTTTCCGGTCGTACTGTAAAATCTGACATTCCAAATTATCAAACAT
>JBILFS010000249.1:0-3944 GCA_044351455.1 Paludibacter sp.
ATCAGACGGCTGCCATTTATCAGAAACTTGGCTTTGCACATGCCAAATCCAATCAAATTGAAAATGCATTGGATGCTTATTTAAAAGCAGACATGATTTTACCGGATGATGTCTGGACTATCAGAAAAATTGCCCAATCCTATCGTTTGATGGGAAAGTTCGAAAAAGCACTGGAGCATTACAGACATCTGGAATTCCTTCAACCGGGAAAACTGAACCCCTTATTGCAGGCAGCTTCTTGTTTAACATCCCTGGGTAAGTATCCTGAAGCATTAAAATTGTATCAGGATTTGGAAAAATCAGACCCTGAAAATGAAAAAATATGGAAAGCAGTGGCATTCTGTGCATTTTTATCAGGTAATTTATTTCAGGCTGACTATTATGCAGAAAAGCTTATAAGTATTAATTCTGATTATACAGACCTGTTTCTGGCCGGTCATATCGCTTTTTGTCAGAAAAAAAATAAAACGGCATTCAATTTTTATCGGGATGTATTAACCCAACTCAATTATAATATTGAACTGTTGATTGAATATTTTGAAAATGATTCGGATGCATTGCAAAGAAACGGAATTTCCAAAGATGAAATTCTGCTTATGATTGATGAATTACAATATTTTATCGACATCATATGACCGGTTTGGTAATTAAAAATACCGGGAGCTGGTATTTAGTCAGAACCGAAGACGGTAAACTGACCGAATGTAAAATCAAGGGAAATTTACGTTTGCGTGATATAAAAAGTACGAATCCTGTGGCTGTTGGAGATATTGTAACTTTCAGCATGAATGTAGATGCTACAGGATTAATCTCTGAAATTCACGACAGAAGAAATTATATCGTCAGGAAATCTTCCAATCTTTCCAAACACAATCACATCCTGGCAGCCAATCTGGATATGGTTGCATTGGTTATGACTGTCAATTATCCGGTTACATCCACCATCTTCATCGACAGATTTATTGCCACGGCAGAAGCTTACACTGTGCCTGCATGCCTGATTATCAACAAAACAGATTTATACAATGAAGATGAAACGGCATACACCCTGGGATTGAAAAACCTATACGAATCACTCGGATATCCTGTGTTTTTAATATCTGCAAAAAACAAGTTCAACACGGATTTATTTACCTCATTTTTACAAAATAAAATCACCCTGATATCCGGAAACTCCGGCGTTGGAAAATCGACACTTATCAATGCAATCCTTCCGGATGTTGATGCCAAAACGGGTGATATATCATCCTATCATAACAAAGGTACTCATACTACAACCTTTTCTGAAATGTTTGAGTTGCCGGATGGTGGGTTTCTGATTGATACTCCGGGCATTAAAGGATTTGGTACTATTGATATGGATGAATATGAAATCAGTCATTATTTTCGTGAAATATTTCAATTTTCTTCTCAATGCAGATTTTCAAATTGTACGCATGTGCATGAACCCGGTTGTGCTGTTTCAAATGCCGTAGAAAATCAGTTTATCAGTCAATCCCGTTATCAGAGTTATTTGAATATCCTGGCTGATATCAGGGAGGGTAAATACAGGTAGGATAATATATTAAACCACATAAGTCACATAAGTTTTGTTTAAATACAAGTTTTGGAATTTATAAAATTTAGAACAACATAACGAAATCCTTAAATGAATTATTAACTTATGTGACTTATGTGGAAAAATATTTATTTCTGCATTTTTCTTTCAGATTCTTTTTTTAGGCCTTGTTTTTTAATATATTTCTTTATATTTGCAAAATATATGATTCAAATTAATTAAAATTGTAAGTAAAACAATATGGGACAACATCGAATTGACCGTCTGGACAAAAAAATCCTGCAACTTATTTCAAAGGATGCACGAATTCCTTTTCTGGAAGTAGCACGCGAATGTAATGTATCTGGAGCAGCAATACACCAGCGCATTCAAAAGCTGAAAAATACCGGCATCATCAAGGGTTCTGAATTTATTGTAGATAATTACAAAGTTGGTTATCAAACCTGCGCCTATATTGGGGTTACATTATCCGACAGTAAAACGTTTACAGATGTAGCTAAACAACTCAGTGAAATTCCTGAAATTGTTGAATGTCATTATTGTACAGGCAAATATTCCCTTTTCGTAAAAATATATGCCCGCGACAACCGTCATTTGCTTCATGTTATTGTCGACAAAATGACCTGCATCAAGGGAATTTCGCATACTGAAACATTTCAGATATCTCTGGATGAGGTTTTCAGAAGACAACTTACTGTTTTTGAAACCAGTGAGGATGAAAATGATGAGATAATTGAATGATCAATATAATAATTTCAGGAAAACCGGTTTTGATGTAGAAATCATAACCGGTTTTCTTTTTTTTAAAACCTCTCCCCTCCCGGAGACCCTTCACTTCGTCTGTAACTATCACCGCTACCCGATCTTTCAGGCCTGTACCCATCCGGTCTCATGCCGGGTCCATACCGGCTATCTCTTTCAGGGAAACCAGTGGCTTTCATTCCTTTAAATTGTCTGATTTTATAACTGAAACTTGCCAGAAAATAGGAAGTTAGTGTATTATACCTTGAAAAAGACACAGAGTTATCACCCACTATTTGCCTGATACTCAATTGTTGTTGTAGAATATCATTCCATTTGATTGAGAGTACACCATTTCCTTTGAATAGAGTTTTATCAATGGAGGCATTCCATATCAATTCACTCTGATCAAAATTGGAATAGCCCAATCTGTTGATATAACTGATATCGCTGCTGATAGTGGTATTGAAAGGCAATCTTAAAACCACATTACCACGACCCGACCAATCGTATGTTTCTGAAACCATGGTACTCAGGTTATTATCAGTATTTGAATATCTCAAACTTCCCCTCAATCCTACTTCAATAACATCATGTGTAAAGGTAAGTGAAAGCATTTCTGAAGCTGAATACCTGTTAGTAAAACTCAGGTCACCTAACTGAAAATTGTCAAGATCAATAGTCGTATTATCAACACCTTTTGAGGTATAACCATAAGTGGATCTGTAACCCAGGTTGGTACTGGTGCTAAAATGAAGGCGTTTCTGAATGATAGGAGTATTGAACATCACATTTCCGTTGAAAGATACCGGAACTTTATCAGTGTTAACAGTTTGAGTGTATTGTTTACCGGTACTATCATAAATTCGGTTTGTTACCAATTCGTCTTTGGTGAAGTCGGAAGAAATCCAGGTACTGAATGATGAAAAGCTTTTATCATTGAAATGACTATACATCAATCGCAGGTTACTATTGAAAGCGGCATTCAGAGCCGGATTCCCTACAGTCTCCAGCATCAGATTCGAATTATTCTTCACAGGTTGCATTTGTTTGATTGAAGGTTGAATCGTATTACCCCGGTAATCAAATCTTAAGAACTCTTTCTTCCCGAAATTATATTGAAAACGGCCATTCGGTGCAAAATTAAACACAGAATTGGGCACATATCTTTCTTCTCCATTCCCATAAATAGTGCGACTAAAAGTCTGCGATGGCTCACCCATAAGACCAATCATCAGGTTATAATCTTTTTCTGTATAACGATAATTGATTTCTGCAGTTTCTCTGAAAAAACGATTAGAAAAGGTATTTGAATAATCCTCGACAAAGGTGGTGTATAGATTTGGATCTTTCTGAAAAAATGCATTCATATCTGCAGATGAATACTGATCTTTCTTGCTGTTCTGATTGGTACTGCTAAAACTCAAAGAGGCTTCCAGCATATTCTTTACATTCCAGAGCGGTTCAACAAATGACACTTTTGCATCAAATCTGTATCGGTCGGAAAAATTATTGGTAAACTGATTTATTACCGTATTTTTGGTCTTTGTAAACTTGTTGGAAAAATTATAGGTATCACTCTCACTCTGACTTAAACTACCATACACACTGGTTGTTAAAGATCTGCCCTTTTTGGAAGTCATTT
>JBILFS010000251.1:0-3939 GCA_044351455.1 Paludibacter sp.
GCTGCTTTGCCGCTCTATAAAAATCTGTATACCATGCACAAGTACAATGGCGAAAGTCTGACTACTTATGAGCCGCGTGGACCGTGGACGAAAATTCATACCGACCTCAGTGCGCTGGGATCGGTGCATATCAGCAATGTACACATTCTCGCCAATCTCGAACCCTGGCGCTATGGTTCGCCGGAATTTATTCGCAAAGTGGCTATTGCTCAGCACGATATACATGGTGCGAATGCGCTGCACCTGTATCCGCAGGCTTCCTACTGGGACTGGCCTTTTACTGCCGATAAGCTTGCTGATGGTAGTCGTCTGAAACAAATCGACCGCGACTGGATTTGGTATCAGGCCTGGGGAAGATATGCCTGGAATTGCCGGAGACAGGTGAATCAGGAACAGGTTTACTGGAACAGGACCCTGAGTAATTTTTATGGGGTAAATGAGGAGGATGCACAACGCATTAAAACCGCTTATGATGAGTCGGGTGAGATTGCGCCAAAATTATTACGCCGATTTGGTATTACTGAAGGTAACCGGCAGACTTTGTTGCTGGGCATGTTCATGGCTCAGTTGGTGAATCCGTATAAATATAAAATTTATCCGGGTTTTTATGAGAGTTGCGGTCCCGAAGGAGAAAAACTGATTGAATGGGCTGAGAAGGAGTGGAAGAAAATTCCACATGTGGGAGAACTTCCTCTTGATATTGTTAATCAGTGCATTATCCATGGTGATAAAGCCGTAAAGGCCATTGGAAATGTAAAGGCAACGATGAATACCGATGAGTTTCGCCGCCTGAAAAACGATGTGCATTGCTATCGGGAATTTGCATATTTTTTCGATAATAAAGTAAAAGCAGCCAAACTTGTACTGGATTATCAGTGGGGAAAAGATATTAATAAATTAGATGAAGCCATTCCTTTGCTCGAAAAAAGCTTAGCGCATTATGCTGAATTAGTGAGACTTACCAAAGATTCTTACCTGTATGCCAACAGCATGCAAACGGCTCAAAGGCGCATTCCCATCGGTGGTGATGATGGAAAAAATAAAACCTGGGAGGAGTTGTTTGTGCATTATCAGAAGGAACTGAATAACTTTAAAAAGAATATTCTGATGTTGAAAAACAAACAAAACGGGTCATCACATCAGATTACAGTTCCAAAAGTGCTCAAAAATGCATCTGTAAAAATAAATTCCCCGGTAGTTTTCACAAACCTGAAAGTTAATCAGACTGTTTTTGCCGATTTGGATTCAACATTATCAGCCATTTGTCCGGAATTATCTCAGATGAACAGCTTCTCGCTGAAAACCACTGATTTACTTCAATCATCGAATACAATTGCTTTTGAAACGGAAACTCCTGTCAAATTACTGGTAGGCTATTTCAGGGATGATCAGAGCAAGTATGCCAAGGCGCCAACACTGGAAACGGATGCTGCTGCCAACGAATTCGGTCAGGCCGATCCGGTTTTGGTTAATGCTTTGCGAATCAAAGGCTTCCCGATGGTCAATGTGCATGTTTATTCCTTTGAGAAAGGCAAACATCAGATTAGTCTTCCAAAAGGCCTTAAGCTGATTTTAGGTTTTACCGCTGATGATGTGGAAGTCAGGGATGCGGGTTTGGCCGGCATGGGCAATGAGGAAGCCATGGATTGGTTGTTTTATTAATGCCGAATGAAGATGTTGCTCCTGAATAACCGGTTTGCAGGTCTGTTTTTTTTGCTGACATTCATGATGTCGGTATTTGCCCATCAGCATGAAAAACTAAAATTTTCGACTGCTGATACGCTGGGAAAAAATGTGCCTCAATCGGTTATGGCTGAAATTTTCGAACAGGTTAAAACGCCCTATAAATACGGTTTGGTGATGGCGCCGACCACCAATCATTACAAAATCGACTGTCCTACTGTTTTCAGGGAAGGCAATAAATGGTTCATGACTTACCTTGTTTACAATGGCAAAACCGGCACGGATGGTCGGGGTTACGAAACCTGGCTGGCTGAAAGCGATAATCTGCTCGAATGGAAAACCAAAGGCCGGATTCTTTCATTCCGGGATGGGAAATGGGATCAAAGTCAGCGGGGAGGATATCCGGCTTTGCCCGACATGGACTGGGGTGGTAAATACGGACTGAAAACTTTCAGGAATAAATACTGGCTCACTTACATCGGCGGTGCCAAAAGTGGTTATGAAGCCGGTCCGCTCAAAATTGGTCTGGCATGGACGCCGAAAAATAAACTGACTGCAGCCGAAGAATGGCAGGCGTTCGATAAACCTCTTCTTTCTCCGGATGATAAGGATGCGCAGTGGTTCGAAAATATCACCCAATACAAAAGCGTTGTTTATCAGGATGATGCAAAGAAGCTCGGTGCGAAGTTCGTGATGTTTTACAATGCCGGTGGTATCAATCCCGACAATAAAACCAAGGCTGAAAGGATTGGAATCGCTTTATCCAACGACCTGAAAAAGTGGAAGCGTTATCCGGGAAATCCGGTTTTTACACATGAGGAAGGCATTACAGGCGATGCGCATATCCAGAAAATCGGGGATGTATATGTGATGTTTTATTTTTCTGCTTTCAGAAAAGACCGCAATTACAAGGCTTTCAATACTTTTGCCTGCAGTTATGATTTGATTCACTGGACCGACTGGAAAGGGGAGGATCTGATTATTCCTTCGCGTTCGTACGATGATTTATTTGCCCACAAAAGTTATGTGATAAATCACAATGGCGTAGTTTATCACTTCTATTGTGCTGTAAATAAGTTTGATCAGAGAGGCATTGCTGTGGCTACTTCAAAACCACTGGGAAAATCTGCAGTGAAATTTCCCTTGCCGGAATTGAATGAAAAACGATCTCAGATTTCTCTGAATGAAAACTGGCAGGTGATTCACCTACAGGATACTTTCCGGGTAAATATCCCTCATAACTTAGATGATTACTACGGATACCGCAATCTGACGCATGGAAATTTACATGGCTCAGCGACTTACACAAAGAAATTTATTGCTCCGGAAATTGCTAAAGGAAAATCCTGTATGCTGCATTTCGAAGGGGTTGGAACTTATGCACATGTATGGTTGAACGGTCATGATTTAGGTCGTCATTTGTCGGGCAGAACAACTTTTTCTATTCCTGTTGATGGAAAAATTCTTTCGGGTAAAGAGAATGTGCTGAAGGTTGTTGCCGATCATCCTGAAATGATAACCGATATGCCCTGGGTATGCGGTGGTTGTTCTTCTGAATGGGGTTTCAGTGAAGGGAGTCAGCCTTTTGGCATTTTCCGTCCGGTTACGCTGGAAATTACCGATGAGGTCAGGATTGAACCTTTCGGGGTGCATGTGTGGCATAACGACAGGATGGACTCGGTTTTTATCGATACGGAAGTGAAAAATTATGGTTTGCAGGATGTTACCGTTGAATTAGTCAGCAAGTTGAACAATGCTGATGGCATCGCCGTCTTTCGTTTGCCACAGAAAATCTCACTCAGGGCAGGAGAAACGAAGGTTTTCAGACAAAGTGCTGCTGTGGTCAATCCGAATTTATGGTCTTTGGAGAAGCCTTATCTCTACAACCTCACTTCCATGATCAAAAAAGAAAATATTACTTCGGATGAAATTTCAACTGCTTTTGGATTCAGAACGATTTCGTGGCCTGTTAAAAGAAAGGATGGCGATGGTCGGTTTTTCCTGAATGGTAAACCGGTGTTTATCAATGGGGTGTGTGAATATGAACATCAGTTCGGACAATCTCATGCCTTCAGCCATGAACAGATTATTGCCCGCATGAAACAAATCAGGAATGCCGGCTTCAATGCCTTCCGGGATGCACATCAGCCGCATCATTTGTTGTATGGTAAACTGATGGATGAGCAGGGGATGCTTTGGTGGACGCAAATGTCGGCGCATATCTGGTATGATACGCCCGCTTTCCGTGAGAATTTT
>JBILFS010000250.1:0-3939 GCA_044351455.1 Paludibacter sp.
AAGATTGAAGATTATCGACAAAAATACTGAAATTTTGGTATTTTTGCAGTTCAATCTGATAATATTATTATATATGAAGAAGATTTTTTCAAAAGACGAAGCATATTACTTGCTGGCCGGACTCATTTTTGTTGCTGTAACCGGCATTAGCTCATATTTTCTTCCTGATAATAATAGTTTTAAATATCAGTATGAAATAGGAAAACCCTGGTCGTACGATTTAATTACAACTTCATTCGATTTCCCTGTTTTTAAAAGCGAATCGGTCATCAGAGAAGAAAAATCCAACTTGCTCAAAGATTTTAAACCCTTCTTCAAAATTGATTCAAGAATTCCGGAAATTCAGATGAACCGCTTTTTCTCCGACTTAAAGAAAAACAGTCAACGGGAACTTGAAAATGAAGTTTTTATCAGAGAAAGATTCAGTGCTATCTATAATAAGGGAATAATTTCAGCGACAGCACATCAGAAACTGATTGAGGAAAATAATTTTGAAATCAATTGCATTTATCCCGATAATGTAAAACAAATCAGAAAGATTGATGACTTTTACACCCAGAAAACAGCTTATCAGGCATTTATCAAGGGCGCTCCCAAAGAAATTGAAAATCTGAACATCAATCTTTATATGATTGAAAATGTGGTTTATGATAGTTTGATTACCAATTTATCAAAACAGGATGTGCTTAAAAATCTTTCATTGACATCAGGAGTTGTTTTAAAAGGTGAAAGAATTATCGATCGGGGAGAAATTGTGAATGAAGAACTGTTTCTTATTCTGAATTCAATGAAGAAAGAATTTGAACAGAAAAAAGAAAGTATTGACAGATCTTATTTGGTAATAATCGGGGAAGTTATTCTTGTAGCGGGCTTAATCCTCCTTTTCTTTCTTTATCTGTATTTATTCCGACCCCGCTTATTTTATTCTCTGAACAATCTTTTGTTTCTTAGTTTATTGATTCTAATATTGGTTGGAATAACTTCAATAACGATTAAATATACTTCGGTAAGTTATTTCGTAATCCCCTTTGCATTGCTTCCGATCATAATCAGGGTCTTTTTCGACTCCAGGACGGCGCTTTTTGCACATGTCATCACCACCCTGATAATTTCTTTGATGGTTGACAATGCATTCCAGTTTATTTTGTTACAAATCACGGCGGGTATGACTGCGGTTTCTTCTCTGAAAGACATGACACAACGCTCTCAGCTGGCTCAATCTGCTTTGTTCATTTTCTTAAGTTATTCAGCTATGTATCTGGCACTTGAATTTATAAGTGAAGGTTTGATGAGTAGAATTCATTGGGAACCCTTGATTTTCTTAGCCATGAGTAGCGGACTTATCCTTTTTGCATATCTCCTGATTTATATTTTTGAAAAACTTTTCGGTTTGATTTCGGCCATAACCCTGCTCGAACTTACCAATATCAACAGCGATTTGATGATGGAGTTTGCTGAAAAGGCACCGGGAACATTTCAACACACCCTGCAGGTTTCGAATCTGGCAACTGAAGCTGCTAAGAAAATCGGAGCTAATAGTTTGCTGGTCAGAACCGGTGCTTTGTATCATGATATAGGAAAGATGAAAAACCCCCAATATTTCATTGAAAATCAGATGGGTAGTGCAAATCCCTTGTACGAATTAAAACACATGGAAGCTGCAGGCATCATCATTTCGCATGTTGCCGACGGGGTTGAAATTGCCAAAAGAGAAAGATTACCCGATCAGATTATTCATTTTATAACCACACATCACGGTTTCAGTAAGACCAAGTATTTTTACAATGCCTTTATCAATGCCAATCCGGATGTAAAACCTGATGATTCCTTATACACCTACCCCGGTCCATTGCCCGACACCAAGGAAACGGCTATTATGATGATGGCTGATGCGGTTGAAGCCCGGGCCAGAAGCCTGAAAGTGTACACAGAGGAAACCATCAACGATTGTGTTGAAAGTATGATCAACAGTCAGATTGCTGATGGACAATTCAGGGAAGCACCCATCAGTTTCAGGGATGTGGAAACAGTAAAAGCAATCTTCAAAGAAAAAATCAGAAATATTTACCACACCAGAATTGTTTATCCGGAAGTGAAGAAATAATTTATTTTTTTTTGCCCCTCAAAAGATTTATATCACCTTTGAGTTTATATTCCTTATTGTCAGAACCTTTGGCTGTGGCAATATAGAAATAGGCACCTTCAGGTACCGGAACGCCATTGTAGGTACCATCCCAGCCTTTCAACGGATCTGTCCAGCTGTAAATTTGCTTTCCGGAACGATTGAAGATTGTACATTGAAATGAAACGATGGATTTGAATGCAAAACGAAATTCATCATTGACATCATCGCCGTTGGGTGAAAATACATTGGGAGCATAAAGTGCAGATTCAGAAACCTTTACAGTAATTGAATCCACATAATTACAATACGCATTCTCTGCTTTTAGCTTCACCTGATAGGTACCGGCCTTACTGAATGTAAATCGATGTGTTTGGTCTGTTCTGTTGAGGAACAATTCATTGTTGTAGTAAATATCCCAACGCACAAAATCAGTCGCATTGTTGGATATGGCATCAAAATTTATATCCAGCGGAGCCGAACCATCAAGGGTGGTGGCCATGGAAGGTCTGCTTCCTTCATTTTTTTCTTCTCTGATGGATGTTTCAGTCTTAATTTTCGATATTACCCTGATGGCTTGATATAAAGCGCTGGTAAATGAATAAGGCGGAACATTTAAATCCCTGGCAAAGAAAGTATCCGTTAGTTCGAAATTTGTATCAGCAAGGGGTGGATCATCCAGTTTAATAACATTCAAAACAGGATTTACTGTTTTATTCACCACTTTATCTGACCAGGAGTTATTCCCCCATTCCAATGATTTATACTGAAGATTCATATCTCTCTCAATGCTATATTTCTGCCCCCCTGCAAGATAGTAATGCATCACTGGCACATCTCCATCAATGGTGATATTCAATTCCTTACAAGCGGATGCAGCCGGCAAATCAGGAATCAGATTTTTTACATTCAATTGATATTTTTTATAATCAATAACCCAGATATGCATGGTTTTATTGTAAAGACTGCCATTGACAGTACCACTTATTCTCAGTTTATACCCAGTCATATCAACAGGACTAACAAATAATTGATTTGTTAAAAAACGGGTTCCGCTTCCGGCCTGCAATAATTCATCTGCATATACCAGCCATTCAACATTCAAAGAGTCTTCCTGCAATAAAACATCCAGCTGATGATCCATTTTCAAATCATACATCATTACCAGCGCATCCAGTCTGTTTTCGAAATTTGGATAAACAACTCCCCTTCCTTTGGATACAATCAATTGCTGACTGTTTGCCGGAATCAGGCATAAAAAGAATAAGACTGGTATTATAATTGATATCAGATGAGTCCGTTTAAAAATGTTGAAGCTGTATTTCATGTTCGTTTCAATTAATAATGCAGGTTTTGTGACTACAAAGGTACATTTTTCAATTTATAAACAAAAAATCATAACAATTATTACTTATTACTGAAAGAGAAATAGTTTTTTTTTAACTTTGCATACAAATTTGTAATATTTAGTTGATAGTAATCTTATTTCATAATTACAATTAAACTCAATGAAATCTATTTATTTTGTCCTGATATTCAACATGATAATTTTCAATATCATGGCAACAAAACCGGGATATCCTGTAAAAATGGTTGATGGCACCGAATGCATGGTTTATACCGTTCAAAAATCGGAAGGATTTTACCGTGTTTGTAAGAATTTCAATACCACCGAAGCTGTCATCCGGCAATATAATCCTCATATCGGAAACGGTCTGAAAGTTGGCATGGAAATTTTAATTCCTCTAAAGCAGTCAGCAAGATTAGCTAGTGATAATCAGACGTTTATTGAGCATCTCGTAGAAAAAAAGCAAACA
>JBILFS010000012.1:0-13782 GCA_044351455.1 Paludibacter sp.
CTAATCCATTGTCGAGTCTTTCTCTTCCTTTTCTGGTTGAGAAGTCGACATCACAGAATTTCGACATGTTTTTATGAAGTATCAAATAATAAATACCAGAAATCATGTGTGCAGTAATCACATTCATGTCAAGTCCTGTATGTTGAAACCTGGCTTCCATTAATCTGATTAACGACTCATTTACTTTTTCGCGCATTGTTGCTGTTCTTTTGGTCACATAGTTATCTTCAACAAGTTCCCAAATCAACAATTGCTGCATTCCTCTGTTTTTATACAGTGCATGGGTCAGACTTCGCATGATCCACTTGTAAGTGTCTTCATCGCTCAGGTCTGTAGGCATCAACTCAGCAAGTCCGCTTAACCAGTAATCGAACTTACGCACATAAACATCAAAGAGTTCATCCAGATTATCATAACGACGATAAAATACCGACGCTTCAATCTGTGCTCTCTGGGCTACACCTGTCAGAGTTACATTGGTGAATCCTACTTCTTCAATCAAAGTTGTAACGGCATTCATTACATCCTTTTCTACTGCTTCTCTGGTACGGCGCTGCCTTCTTGGTTTTCTAATTCTCTCGGTCATATAAATGTTAAATTTTTCAATACAAAGATACAACAAATAAGCCTATAAAATTGTTTATTTAAAGGCTAACTTTTTGAATATTAACAATTATTATTATTCTATCGACATTAATCTTCCTGTATTTCTATCCACAAGAACCTTGGTTTGTACTGATTTAAAAGCGCTTTCGGGATATGTAATTACAATACCAAGTTGTGGAATAAATAATTTTCTGCTGAATAATTCGTTAATGCCGTTCGTTATTTTAACATTGGTAAGTGCCGGTAAGACAGTAAACAATCCCGGTAATTGTGGCTTTGCTTTCGGATCGGGATCAGCCAGCTTAGTCTTCTCTGCATTGATATTTATAAAATAGGGTTCTCCGCCCAAATCTTCTTTATCAACGAATCCTCTGCGGGCTGACAATCGAAATAAAACTTCTTCTGTCTCATGTGATTGAGGATTATATGTTACCTGATGCATACTTCTTTCCACAATAACCTTTCCAACAAACAATTCTGTCAGCTCTTTCTCTAATCTGTCCAATCCTTCAAGCATTTCCTTCAGGGCTGCACCATCCTGCGGCATTTGCTCAGTCTCTCCGCTAAGCAAATTCAGTCGGCTTTCCCTGATCATATAAATTTGCTTTGCAGCACCTTCGGCAAGTTTTGCAGTAGAACCAGCCATCATATATTCCTGCGTTAGAGGCAAAATACCACTTGCTGCTGAGCGAATTTGTCTTTCATCTTTAAAAATCTCTTTGCGGATTTCCTTTTTTAGTTCGTCTTTCGGAATATTTATGCCAGTCAGAATACCCATTTCATCAACCTGAATTCGGTTTAATGCCGATTTCCCTTTGGCTGAGACCACATATCTTCTGTTGAGATCGGGATATGTTTTTGGTTCCATCAGGACATTCAACACCCTGAAATTAGTTTTTTCTTCAAGAATTACCTGATCTGTTGATAAATACCTTTGAGAATACAGGTAGAAAATTCCGGGTTGAAAAGTAGTTTTTTCAACTTCAATTTTAAATGTCAACTCCGTTGCGGGAAGATGATAAACCAGAGGCAAGGCTTCGCTGCTTACAGGAATTACTGTTTGGGCCTTTAATGCCACGATTGCAACAAGCATTAAGCAAAAACTGACTGACTTCTTCATACAATAAAAAATTTAAAATTCTCCTTTACAGATTAGGATTTACAAATGCAAATTTCTTCTTTTGAATAGACAAAACCCTTATTTTTTCTTCTTAAAAGGTTTTTTCTTTTTACTGTCGGCACCCGATTGTTGTCCAACCAGTTCCATACATTTCTGCACATCCAGGGCTTTCGGGTCTACTGTTTTCGGAATCTTATAATTATTTCCACCGAAAGTGAAATATGGTCCGAACCGCCCGTTTAACACCTGATACTCACCATTTTCTCCTAAAACACTGATAATTTTGTTTTTCTCAGCCTCTCTTTTTGCTGCAATTATTTCCAGTGCTGTATCAAAAGTAACCGACATGGGGTCTTCTGTTTTAGGCAGTGAATAAAACTGACCATCGTGACGAATATAAGGACCGAAGCGACCAATGGCAACAGTCATCACTTTGCCTTCGAACTCTCCAATCGTACGGGGAAGTTTGAACAATTCGAGGGCTTCTTCCAAACTGATACTTTCAATCGACTGGTCTTTTCTCAATGAAGCAAAAACCGGTTTTTCTTCTTCTTCTGATGTTCCAATCTGAGCGAGCGGACCAAAGCGGCCAATCTTTACCGACAACTGACGACCACTTACCGGGTCAACACCCAAAATTCTTTCACCAACCTGTCGCTCCGAATTATTCAGCGCATTTTCTACAACAGGATGAAATTCTTTATAAAACTTATCAATGGATTTAACCCATTTAATTTCACCTTCAGCGATATTATCAAACTCCTTTTCAATCTCAGCAGTAAAATTAAAATTCAAAATATCCGGGAAATATTCGGTAAGAAAATCATTCACAACCATGCCGATATCAGTAGGAAATAACTTTGATTTTTCAGCACCGGTATTCTCAGATTTTACCTTTTCAGCTATTTTTCCATCTTTCAGTTTGATAAAAACAAAGTCTCTTTTATCAGCAGGTCTGTCACCTTTTTCCACATATTCCCTGTTCTGAATGGTCGAAATCGTTGGCGCATAAGTCGAAGGACGACCAATTCCCAGTTCTTCCAGTTTTCTAACCAAACTTGCTTCGCTATATCTGGGGGGTTTCTGCGTAAAACGCTGTTGTGCGGTGATTTCTTCTGCACTAAGACCCTGACCATTTTTTACCTGTGGCAGGATTGATTCATTATCATCGGCCTCATCATCTGTTGATTCGAGGTAAACTTTCAGAAAACCATCAAACACAATCACCTCACCACTGGCAACAAACTGATATTTATTGGTAGAACAATTGATGTATACTGATGTTTTCTCAATTTCAGCATCAGCCATTTGAGAAGCAATCGTTCTTTTCCAGATCAATTCATACAATCTTTTTTCCTGAGCACTTCCATCGATGGTATGCGTATTCATATATGTTGGTCTGATAGCTTCGTGAGCTTCCTGTGCACCTTTGGAATTTGTAGTGAATTTTCTGATTTTCACATATTTATCACCTGCCATGGATATAATCTCAGCTTTTGAAGCATTGATAGCCAGCCCTGAAAGGTTTACAGAATCTGTTCTCATGTAAGTAATCTTACCCGATTCGTACAAAGTCTGGGCAACCCGCATTGTCTGAGACACTGAAAATCCCAGTTTCCTGGAGGCTTCCTGTTGCAATGTAGATGTTGTAAATGGAGGAGCAGGAGATTTTTTGGAAGGCTTTGTTACGATATCACTTACAGAAAATCCGGCACCCCTGCAACTTTCAAGAAATTGAAGTGCTTTCTCTTTGGTATCGAATCTCTGTTGAAGTTCTGCCTTTAGAATGACAGGATTACCATTCACATCAACAGTATTAAAAATGGCGTTAACCCTGTAAGCAGATTCAGGAACAAACTGATTAATTTCCCTTTCTCTTTCAACAATCACCCTTACTGCTACAGACTGAACCCTGCCTGCAGACAAAGATGGTCTCACTTTTCTCCAAAGAACAGGAGAAAGTTCAAAACCCACTATTCGGTCTAATATCCTGCGTGCCTGTTGGGCATCCACCAGATTTAAATCGATTTTTCGGGGATTTTTTATTGCAGCAAGAATTGCATCTTTGGTTATTTCATGAAAAACTATTCTGTTTGTTTTCTTAACATCGAGTTTTAATTCCTCAGCAAGATGCCAGGCAATAGCCTCTCCCTCGCGGTCCTCATCGGACGCCAGCCACACAGTTTCTGCCTCTTTGGTTGCTTTTTTCAGTTCGGCAACAACCTTCTTTTTATCAGAAGAAACAATGTAATTGGGTTTGTAATTATTTTCGAAGTCTATCCCAATACCCTTATCGGCCAGATCGCGGATATGTCCGAAACTGGACATAACTTTATAATCAGCACCGAGAAATTTTTCAATTGTTTTGGCCTTTGCAGGAGACTCTACTATAACAAGGTTTTTTGACATATCACTTGACAAGTTTATTTACGCGTTCCGGAAATCGGGTGCAAAATAACAAAAACAATCAGGTATTAACCAAATTTCCAGCGATTTATTTTCGTTTTTTTAAATAAAGAGTGTTTTTTTGTACATATAACAACAAAAACACCCGGATTTCAGACCTTTTAATCTCATCTTAACAATCATTTTACTTTTAAAGTTCAAATTGATAGAAGAAAAGTCAGAAACCCGGATGTTAAATTCCGCTATATTAAAAGAATATTATTCCACTGGCAACATCACAACTTCCAGGACATTACCCTGAGCTTTCAGTTTTGCAAGTGTCGATTTTATTAATTCAGGTGTAATGGATTCAACGGCAGCTTTATAATCAGACAAATAGTTGAGTTTATCCTGATAATAATTTACAAGCGTTCCACTCCACCAGCTGTTTTCCTTTAAATCTTCCTGATATTTTTTCAACAAATTTTCTTTAACCTTCTGAAGATCGTCAGCTCTTGGTCCATTATTTACAATTTCTTCCACTTCCTGATGAATGATACCCATCAGTTTTTGCTGTTTTTCAGGATCTGTATCAAATTGCATCATTACTACAGCTTCACTAACCGGAACTTTGGAGAGCGAACCTCTGACGCCCACGCCATAAGAACCACCTTCCTTCTCACGAATACTTTCAAGATATCTCATATTCAGGATATTTCCGATAGAAGTCATCAAAGTTCTGTTTAAAATATTGTATTCCATTTTTCCGCTATACAATATATAATTAGAAGCCTTTTTCACCTTCATCTCTCTTTTGAAATAATTTTTTACGGCGCCCTCAGGTTTACGAATCAGATGATCGGTAAATTTTTCCTTTTGTTTTTTTGCTTTAATCCCACCAAGATAGGTAAGAATAGCAGCTTTCACCTTCTCATCATCCGGATTAATATTACCTGTAAGGATAAATGTAAAGTCAGATGGATTTCCAAATCTTTGTTTATAAATTTCCATTGCTTTATCCTGAGACACCTTATCAATTGTTGCAAGATTCAACAGAATAGATCTGGGGTGATGATTGGTACTCATCATTGAAACTGAATCGGAAAACGCTCTGCGCGGATCGCTGGAATTATTTGCTAAAGTAGTCTTATACATATTTATAAGCGCTGCATAAGCTTCATCATCTTTGCGGGGGGCAGTGATACTCAGGTATAGCAATTGCATCATGGTTTCAAAATCAGATACAGATGAACCACCTGCAAACATTTCTTCATTTGAACCTATTCTCGGTGAAACACTTGCCAGTTTACCGCTCAACATTTTATTCAGATCTACCAGTGAAAAATCACCATAACCATTGTTTGAAATGATATTCGCAGCTAAAACAGCAGAAGGAATATCGGCAACAGCTTTTACTTTAGAAATACCACCTTCACTGAAGGAAGTCATCATGATTTCATCCTTTTTAAAATCTGTTACTTTAAAGATTACTTTCACTCCGTTTGATAAGATCCACTCGGTAGTACCAAAGGTTTCATTTTTCACACTCTTTTTTAATTTACCGGGTTTTGGAACAACTTTCACCAATGGTTGATTCAGATTTTCTTCAGCACGGGCAGTAAGTTCCACTTTTTTGGTATCTGCGATAGCATTAAGAATCAATTCGTTGGATGGAATTTTCACTGTTTCTTTTTCGGGAGCCGTAAAAGAAACAATCAGATTTTGCTCTGTAATATATTCTTTAACCATCTGATTGATTTTATCTGCAGTAATCTGTTTCATTATCGCTTGTTGTGTTTGGTATTCCCATTCAATACCCGGAATTACCTCATCACTCAGGAAATTTCTGACATATTCACGTACCAGGTTATTATTTTCCTGATTATCCCGGTTATTATAGGCATTTTCTGTTGATTTTAAAATCTCTGATTTTGCTCTTTCCACTTCTGAATTGGTAAAACCAAAGCGTTTAATTTTTTCAGTTTCGAGCAACAATGCTTTCAATCCTTCTAATTCCTGCCCTTCTTTAGGCACTACCAACAATTGAAAAGCATCTTTTGATTTTACCAATTCACCATAATATGCATATCCACCAACAAATGATGCATCAGCTTTCTGGGATAATTCATCGAAACGGTTATCCATTACCTTTGAGACAATCGTGTTCATCAGTGAATTCACATATCCGGCAACTGATAATTTCACTTCTTTTGGTAAAACATCCCGTTTATACTCCAACTCGATACGGGTCATGCGTGCCTCCGGATCTTTTACTACTGAAATGATTGGATCTACATTGTCAGCAATCGGATAAACCGGACGTTCACCGGCATTGGCTTTAGCCGGGATATCAGCAAACATTTTTTTGATTTTTGCTTCTACCTGATCCACATCAACATCACCTACGATTGCTATTGCCTGTTGGTCTGGCCTGTACCATTTGTTATAATAATCCCTTAACGTCTTGTAAGTAAAGTTATTAATTACGGCAGTATCGCCGATTACATCTCTCTTTGCATATTGAGAGCCCGGATATTTCAATAAGTTTGATGCTTTCCACATTCTTCTTTCTGAACCTGCACCTGTTCTCCATTCTTCACGGATAACACCTCTTTCTGCATCAATTTCTTTATCTTCCAGCAGGATAAAACCCGACCAGTCGTGCAAAACAAGCAATGCACTATCGATAATACCTTCTCTTACTGTAGGAACATTCGATAAATTATAAACAGTTTCGTCGAGCGATGTGTAAGCATTAATATTGCTGCCAAACTTTACGCCGATAGTCTCAAAATATTCAATGATTTTCTTTCCGGGGAAATTCTTTGTACCATTGAAGGCCATGTGTTCCAGAAAATGCGCTAATCCATTCTGATCATCATTTTCGAGAATTGCACCCACATTCTGAGCAATATAAAACTCAGCCCTTTCCTTAGGCTTTTGGTTGTTTCTGATATAATACGTTAAACCATTATCAAGTTTGCCAAATCTGACTTTTGGGTCTATAGGTGCGGGGGGTAATTGTTGAGCCTGAATAGCTGATGCTGATAGCAACATGAGAAACAGACTAATAGCAGTGAATAGATTCTTCATTGTTTTTGCTAATTAATTAATAATTGAAATTCGTATAAACATGCAAATTAACTGATAATTTGCTGGAATAACAATAAAATGCAAAGAAAATAATGCGAAATAATGTTAATTATCCTACATGGCGAATAAAACATGATGTTAGGAAGAAAAAGAAAATACTCCTTTTATAAAAACCGTGTAAATATTAATTAAAAAAAGATTACCAGCTACAGGCAACACCTTCAGATAAAAGCATCTTCTTTTTAAGAGGCAGACCCCATCGGTAACCGCCGGGCTTTCCATCGGAACGAATTACTCTGTGACATGGAATATACCAGGCCACAGGATTAGCTCCAATTGCAGTTCCTGTAGCCCTGACAGCCTCGGGATTACCTGCTAAAGCAGCAATTTCCTTGTAAGTAGCAGTTTGTCCGGAAGGAATTTGCAAGAGCGTCTCCCAAACTTTCTTTTGGAAATCGGTTCCTCTCAGGTCAAGCTGAATATTCTTCTTTTCCCGGAAAATCTGTATTCCCAATTGATGAGCCCGACTTTCATTGTTTTCATATGTTGCGAAACCGAATCTTTTTTGAAGATCAGAAATTGCTTTTAACTCATCCTCTTCAAAAATTAAGGCCATCACTCCCAAATCAGAAAAAGCGATGAAACATTTTCCAAAGGGCGAATCGAAAAACCCTGTTTCAATTTTTACCATAGCATTCCGATTTTTACGTAAAAGCTTCTGCCTGGTTCCAGTTTATTGAGTCCCCGGTATGATGAGAAATATTCTGAATATGCTGTATTGAACAAATTCTTAATTCCTCCATTCACTTTCAGATTAATACTACCAATTTGAATTAACTCCGGAAAGAAATAAATATCACTTATCGTATGTCGATGAGCTTCCACCCCTGCAATTACCGGTTCTTCAATTTCATAAACCCAATTCAGTTTATAAGCAATGCCCCCGATTTTATGTATATGATACTCCAGGGTATTTGATCCATGCAAGGGCGGAATCAAGGGCAGTGCCATTTTGGTTTCTGCATCTTTGCCCACAACATATGAGACAGAGCCCTGAAGTTTCAATCCTTTCAATATCATCCACTTCAAATCGAGCTCGCCGCCATAATAAAACGCCTGAGCCACGTTTTGGTTTTGCCAGGCATCCACTACTGTACCTGAAATGGTATTATATTTAACCAGTTTTTCTGTTATTAAATCGAAGAGGTAATTTCCAAAAATATTTACATCCGCAACAAAATTATTCGCTTTAAATCTGTAATTTAAATTTGTAAACAATCCGTTTTCGGGATTAAGTTTAGGATTTCCAACCATTAACTTACCACCCTGTTCGATGTACTTAAAACGTTCTTCCAAAGAAGCAACCCTGTAAGCGTTTGAAAAAGAAGCGATAATTTCATGTTGTTCGGCAGGCCTCCAGTTAACATCCAAATGAAGTGAATAAGCTAAATCCCTGTTCAATCCATCTTTGAAAAGTACAGTTCTGTTTGGCGTCAGTTCCTGAACAGTTCCATTAATATGTTTGTATTTAAACAACTCTTTGAAAGCAGTATCATTCGCTGTTTCTATGTAATCAAGTCTTAAACCTGCATTCACAGTCCAGTAAATGGGATCCGGTTTCCAGGTATAGAAAGCAAAAGCACCCAAATTAGTCATAGTTGCTTTCGGAGTAGGCATTTCTCCGGTAACAGTTGTATCAGTTGCGGCAAATACTAAGCGGTATCTTGTCGTCCGCTGATCTCTGACCCAGCCATCAAAACCCGTAGTAAAAGAATGATAATCATTGAGATAGATATCAGCTGCTGCTTTCAATCCTGACGTCACATTTCTGCTACCGGGAAGTATTGATAACTTTGGATTTACAATATTCTCAACTTCACGTGTTACAGTTTGGTTGTATGCCTTCAAAGAAATTGATTTGATATTAGGAGTAATATTTTTTATGATATATTCTCCGCTGATCTGATCTCTGTCGAAAGCAGTATATTTCACAGATGCTGTGGCAGGAAAAGCACTTCCCCCGGGTATCCCGGTATTCCATGCTTCAAAATGCTGATAATTCACCTTAAACTCTGCATTTTCACCATGTTTGATTCCACCTTTTAAACCCCATGATGCATCATTAAACTGACTGTTGAGTAATTTTCCCTCAGGGGTAGTTACATTGCCAGCTGTCCTGTAACTTCCTGTGGCATTCAGGTACCAATTAGTATTCGTTACTATGACGTTAATATTGTTTTGCCATAAATTATTGACGGTGTGAAATCCCGAGGAAATTTTTCCGCTTGCTTTAACAATTCTGGTATATTCCGGGGTTTTATTTTTGAAATTCACAATGCCTCCCATGGCGCCGGTACCATATAAAACTGAAGCTGCACCTTTGATCAATTCTACAGACTCCAGATTTTCAAGGTCAACCACCGACAAAGCACCGGCTATATCCGAGGCAGTCTGAATTCTGTCACCATCAACCATCATCAATAATTTTGATTCAGAAAATCCTCTGACATTGATTGAACTTGCCCAAATACCATCTCTTGTTACAGTAACGCCCGAAAGTTCTTCAAGGGCATCAGCGTTGGTCATAAAAGCCCTGTTTTGAATCTCTTCAGATCTTATTGATTGATATGGCAATTTAAACCTGCCTGTCAGCAAACTGTTAACCATTATTTCCGGAATTTGTTTGCGTCTTACAGAATCATTTTTTTCATTCTGATTGTTTTCAGCAGTTGAATACGTTAAAAAAAACAAATTCGAAAAAATAAGCACAAAAATTGTAAGTCTTTTCATCCTGAATAAAATAATAATTTCCGGTCGCAAAGTTAATCAAAAAAATTGTACGATATCAAAAAGACGATTTGTCTGAAAATTGTATGATTATTAAATATTTGTAGTATCTTTGTTGACCTTTACTATACATTAGATGAGGACAGTAATGAAGAAATTTGTTTTAATATTTTCTATTCTTGTTTTAAATATAAATAACCTTTTCCCGTGTACGAATCTGGCAGCAGGGAAATTGGCAACAGTGGATGGCTCTACCATGATCACCTACTCTGCTGATTCTTATTTTCTTTTTGGTTCTCTCTACCATTACCCTGCAAAAACATATCCTGCCGGCACCATGCTTGATATTTACGAATGGGATACAGGAAAATATCTGGGTAAAATACCTCAGGTAGAAAAAACGTATGCAGTGATTGGCAATATGAATGAATTTCAGTTGACAATTGCTGAAACTACATTTGGCGGAAGAGAAGAGCTCCGGGATACTACCGGCATTATTGACTATGGCAGTCTGATGTATATCACTTTGCAACGAGCCCGCACTGCCCGCGAAGCAATCAGAATTATGACTTCCCTGGTAGAGACCCATGGTTATTATAGTTCAGGTGAATCATTTACAATTGCAGATCCGAATGAAGTATGGATTATGGATATGATTGGAAAAGGTCCGATGAATAAGGGTGCTGTATGGGTTGCAGTTCGATTGCCCGACGATTGCGTTTCCGCACATGCCAATCAGGCCAGAATAACAACTTTCCCATTTGATGATAAAAACAACTGCCTGTATTCTGTAGATGTTATCGCTTTCGCACGTGAAACAGGATATTTCAAGGGAAAAAATAAAGATTTTAGTTTTTCAGACACCTATGCTCCCCTTGACTATGGTGCATTAAGAGCTTGTGAAGCAAGGGTATGGAGTTTTTTCAGACAAGTAAACCCGGAAATGGAGAAATATGTTTCATACATCAAAGGCGAATCCGGTGAAAGAATGCCAATGTGGATAAAACCAACCCGAAAACTGAATGTACAGGACTTTAAGGCCATCATGCGGGATCAATATGAAGGAACTGAACTGGATATTACCAAAGGATATGCTGCAGGACAATATGGCACTAAACTAAGACTTAGTCCTTTAAGTTTTACCGTAGATGGTGCGACCTATTATCACGAAAGGCCAATAGCAACTCAGCAAACCGGATTTACATTTGTCGCTCAGATGAGAAACTGGATGCCTCCCTACGTAGGTGGTATTTTATGGTTTGGTGTCGATGATGCCGCTTCAAATATTTATGTGCCTATTTATTGTGGCATTAATGCCGTTCCCAATTGTTTCAGTGAAAAAAATGGCACTTTACTCGAATATTCTCCGACTTCCGCTTTCTGGATTTACAATACAGTTTCGAACATGGCATACAACAAATACGCTCTCATGATGCCTGACATTAAAAAAGTTCAGCTTCATTGGGAAACTAATTTCCACACCATGATTACAAGTATTGATAAAGCTGCCGTTGGTCTTCCTGAAATAAATGCCCGTGAATTTCTGACAACTTTTAGTCAGACTCAGGCAGAAAATTCGACAGCCGCCTGGAAAAAACTTGGAGAATATCTGCTTGTAAAACATTTGGATGGGGTTATTAAGAAAGAAGAAAACGGAAAATTTGTTCAAAACCAATTTGCCATTCCGCCCACTGTTATCAGACCGGGATATCCTGAGGAATACCTGAAAGAAATGATTAAACAAACTCCGGGCATGAAAGCGAAAACTCAGGAAGAACTTGATAAGCTAAAAGTTGTACAACCTTAAGCAGATTTTTTGTACCTTTGCAGCAAATTTCTGTATTTATGCTTGACAAAATTATCATTCTCGATTTTGGTTCACAAACCACCCAACTTATCGGCCGCAGATTACGCGAATTAAATGAATACTGCGAGATAGTTCCCTACAACAAGTTTCCTGCAAAAACCGACGACGTAAAAGGAGTAATTCTATCCGGTAGTCCGTTTTCTGTTTATGATCCCACCGCTTTTAAAACCGAATTAGGGAATATCAGAGGAAAATATCCTGTATTGGGTATTTGTTACGGAGCACAGTTTATGGCTTATCAATCAGGAGGAAAAGTTGAAGCAGCAGGTTCAAGAGAATATGGCAGGGCCAATCTTACAGAAATTGATTCTTCTGATGATTTATTCAGGGGCATAAATCCCGGATCCCAAATCTGGATGTCGCATGGCGATAGCATTACAAAAATTCCGGATAATTTTATCAAAATTGCCAGCACATCCGATGTGGAAATGGCTGCATATAAAATTTCAGGAGAGAAAACCTGGGGTGTGCAATTTCATCCGGAAGTATTTCACACATTGGACGGAATGCTTCTTTTAGAAAATTTCCTGAAGATTTGTGAATGCAAGCGCGATTGGTCTCCTGCCTCATTTATCGACACTACAGTAAAAGAACTGAAAGAGCAATTGGGGGATGATAGAGTAGTGTTAGGTCTATCAGGAGGTGTGGATTCTTCCGTTGCAGCTGTTTTATTGCACAAAGCCATCGGTAAAAACCTGAGTTGCATCTTTGTGGATCACGGACTTCTCAGAAAAAATGAATTTGAAAATGTACTGAAGGACTATGAACACCTTGGTCTGAATGTGATCGGAGTAAATGCTAAAGAGCACTTTTACAGTTTATTGAAAGGCGTTAGTGAACCGGAGAAAAAACGCAAGATTATCGGAGCAGGATTTATCGATGTTTTTGATCAGGAAGCCCATAAAATTGAGGATGTAAAATGGTTGGCACAGGGCACTATTTATCCGGACATCATTGAATCATTATCTATCACGGGTACAGTTATCAAATCCCATCATAATGTTGGCGGACTTCCGGACAAAATGAAGTTAAAACTTTGCGAACCACTCCGTTTGCTTTTCAAGGACGAAGTAAGAAAGGTTGGCTATGAACTCGGGATGATGCATCACCTTATTAAAAGACATCCATTCCCCGGTCCTGGTTTAGCTGTAAGAATTTTAGGTGATATTACTGAAGAAAAAGTCAGAATACTGCAGGAAGCAGATGATATTTTCATCAATGGTTTGAAAGAATGGAATTTATATGATAAAGTCTGGCAGGCAGGTGTGATCCTTTTACCTGTACAATCGGTTGGTGTAATGGGTGATGAAAGAACCTATGAAAATGCAGTTGCGCTGAGGGCTGTAACATCTACAGATGCCATGACAGCTGATTGGGCACAGTTACCTTACGAGTTTCTGGCAAAAATATCCAATGAAATCATCAATAAAGTAAAAGGTGTAAACAGAGTGGTTTACGATATCAGTTCAAAACCACCCGCAACCATTGAATGGGAATAAGTCATGATTGATACGCATGCACATTTGTATGCAGAAGAATTTGCTTCGGACAGACCGGAAATGATTCAAAGAGCTATTGATGCAGGCATCAAAGCAATTATTCTACCCAATGTTGACCAGACGACCATCGGGCCAATGCTTGATTTGGAAAAACAATTTCCGGGTTACTGCTTTCCTGCGATAGGATTACATCCGACAAGTGTGGATGCCGGTTACAAAAATGAACTTCAGATTATTGAATCATGGCTGTCGAAACGGGAATTTATAGCCATTGGTGAAATAGGAATCGATTTGTACTGGGATAAAAGTTTTTTAGAAGAGCAAATTATCAGTTTTGAAACGCAACTCAATTGGTCATTAAAATATGATTTTCCGGTAATTATACATGTAAGGGATTCCTTTGATGAAACCCTGCAGGTACTTGA
>JBILFS010000016.1:0-13242 GCA_044351455.1 Paludibacter sp.
AAAATTGACCTGATTTATGGTTATGATGCAACAACGCCTGCCCCGGAAAAATATGCTTACGGACATGCATTACTTTCCCCTTCATCTGAAGCTAAGTATCTTAACGGAAGGACTGTACCAGCTAATTTCAAATTAAACAAATCGAAAATTGAGAAAAAAGTTTTTTTGAATGATATGCTGTTAAGTGGAGCTTTACCTGCCACTTATGTTGATGATATTGACTTACAAACCCTGGATATTTCGCACGCTCTTGATTTTATTTTGGGAATTGTTGCTAAAAACAGCGTTCTCGTTGAGTCGGAAGATGGTAAATATCGTGCTTACATTTATATCAGCGCCGCCGCTAGTAATAAACTTACATTTAGCGTGAAAAGACTGACGATGAAATAAGCATTTATTGTAATTGATGAAATTAAATACCATTATGAATAAATTAATAAAAATCATATTCTTACTTACTTTGCTACTCATTGGTTATCAGCAAATCTACAGTGCAAACACCAAATGTATAAAAAAAGCTGAGTTTATTTATAAAGCAAAAGATGTACCTTTTCCTCAATGTCATGCTTCCACTATCGAAGAAACGCCTGAGGGTTTAGTTGCTGCCTGGTTTGGGGGAACACACGAAAAGCACAAAGATGTTGGCATTTGGCTGAGTCGCCAACAAAATGGAAAATGGTTAAAACCTGTTGAAATTGTCAATGGAGTAATAAATGATACATTAAGATATCCAACATGGAATCCGGTATTATATTTTGAGAAAGGAACATTGATTTTATTTTACAAAGTCGGTCCCAATTGTGCTGATTGGTGGGGTGAAATGAAAACTTCAACCGATAATGGCAAAACCTGGTCGAAAGCGACTCGATTTGCAGATACTATATGGGGTCCAATTAGAAATAAAGCAGTGTTACTGTCTGATGGAAGGTTGCTATGTCCTTCGAGTACCGAAAACAACGGCTGGAGGGTTCATATGGAATGGACTAAGGACTTAGGCAAGACCTGGGAAAGAACGGAAGCACTCAATGGCGGAGATACGCTCTCGGCAATTCAACCCACTGTTTTAAAGCATCCTAATGGAAAGTTGCAAATACTAAATCGTACCAAAAGCAATAAAATTTACTCTTCATGGTCAACAGATAATGGCGAAACATGGACAAAACTAACTCCAATCGACTTGCCAAATAACAACAGTGGAATTGATGCTGTAACCCTGAAAGATGGTCGACATTTGCTTATTTACAATCACATCGACCGTTCGAAAAAGCAAGGTAAAAGAAATCAATTGCATTTAGCCATTTCAAATGATGGCCTAAAATGGAGTGCTGTTTGTATGGTTGAGAATGACAAAGATATTGAACACGAATATTCGTATCCGGCAATTATACAGACTAACGATGGATTAGTGCATATAACTTATACCTGGCAAAGAAAACTCATTAAACATGTAGTAGTTAATCCTTTGAAAATCACTTCCACTTCTATTGTAAATGGAGAATGGCCTAAAAGCGTTAAATAATAAAATAAATTCAAAAAAAGATGAATAAGAATTCGAGAAGTTTAAAACTAAGTGGAATAGTTCCACCTTTGGTTACACCCTTAATAGATGAAAGCCATTTAGATGTAAAAGGATTAGAAAAAGTTATTAATCACGTAATTGCAGGAGGTGTTAGTGGTGTTTTTGTGTTAGGTACTACAGGTGAATTGGCTAGATTGAGTTCGGAAATAAGAAAAGAAGTTATAGTAGAAACTTGTAGAATTGTGAATAGAAGAGTGCCCGTGTTGATTGGAATTACCGATCCTTCGATGCTGGAAACGTTAAAACTGGAAAAATTAGCTTGTCAATATGGTGCAGATGCTGTGGTTTTAGCTCCTCCATTTTATTACCACGTAGAGCAGAATGAATTGTTGGATTATTATAATGAAGTAGCAAAAAACATTACACTACCTATGTATATGTATAATATGCCTTCGCGAACACACATCAATATCTCAATAGATACAGTGATGAAAGCAACAAAAATTCCCGGGATTATTGGCTTAAAAGATAGTTCAGGTGATTTGTTTTATTTTCAAAAATTATTATTCCTGTTAAAGGATAATCCTGATTTTACTGTTTTTGTTGGTCCTGAAGAAATTTTGTCACAATGTGTTCTTTTAGGTGCAAGTGGAGGTGTTAATGGAGGTGCTAATATCTATCCTGAATTATTTGTAAAGTTATATGAAGCTTCGATTAAAAAAGATGTTGATGCAATCAACGAACTTCAAGATGAGGTAACTAAAATTAGTTCTACTTTATATCAGGTTGGAAAAGGTAATTTTATTAAGATATTAAAAGAGGCATTGCATCAAAAGGGATTCTGCGAAGCTTATATGGCAAAACCTTACCTTCCTTTCACTGAAAAGGATATAATTAAAATTTCAGAGAGTTTAAATGAAATTGAACATAAAAATAGCGCAAAAATTGAGTTTCATGAGTACAATTGACATTATAGTATTTTTAGTCTATTTGGTAGGTATAGTTCTTTTTGGAACATCTTTTTACAGCAAAACAAGATCTGCAAAGGATTTCACTTTAGGTAATAATAAAATTCCTACCTGGGTAATATCCATGTCAATTTTTGCTACTTTTATTAGTAGTATTAGTTATCTTGCACTTCCGGCACAAGCTTATCAAACAAATTGGAATCCTTTCGTTTTTAGTCTTTCCATACCTATAGCTGTTTATTTGGCTGTTAAGTTTTTTGTCCCTTTATACAGGTCCGTTGGTAGTCCATCTGCTTATACTTACTTAGAAATGAGGTTTGGACCATGGGCAAAATATTATGCGTCAATTATGTATTTACTAACTCAATTGATGCGTTCAGGTACAATTTTATATTTATTGGCATTGACTTTAAATGTTATTTTAGGGTGGGATATTAAAACTATTATCATTGTTACAGGTATAAGTGTTATGATTTATTCACTGCTTGGTGGAATTCAGGCAGTTGTGTGGACAGATGCTATACAGGGCATTATCTTGATTGTTGGAGCTCTTGTTTGTTTGGTTCAAATTATTTTCGAGATGCCCAATGGCGTTGGACAAATATATGAAATTGCGATTGAAAATAATAAAATGAGTTTGGGAACTTATGATTTTGACTTAACGCATTCTTCGTTCTGGGTTGTTTTAATCTATGGTTTGTTTATTAATCTCCAGAACTATGGAATTGATCAGAATTATATTCAACGTTATATGACAGCCAGTTCTGAGAAAGAAGCAAAAAAATCTGCTCTTTTTGGTGGTTTGCTTTATATCCCTGTTTCATTTCTTTTTATGTTAATAGGAACGTCGCTTTTTGCATATTATCAGGTAAATGTGGGACTTCTACCTGATGGTATTTCATCAGATAAAGTGTTTCCATACTACATTATCAATGAGTTGCCAATAGGTATTACCGGATTGTTAATATCTTCAATTTTTGCTGCCGGTATGAGTACTATTTCAACAAGTGTGAATAGTTCGGCAACTATAATACTAAATGATTATTTTAAAATGAAAGTTGAAAACGAGAAAAGTGAGCGAAAATCAATGAAAGTTTTATATTCATCATCGTTCGTGTTTGGTGTTTTAAGTGTTATTATCGCCATCGCTATGATTAATGTTCAAAGTGTTTTAGAAGCTTGGTGGAAGTTAGCATCTATATTTAGTGGAGGAATGTTGGGCCTTTTCTTGCTTGGTTTTCTTGCTAAAAAAATAAAAAATACGGCAGCAGTATTTGGGGTAATAACCGGAGTTGTAGTAATTAGTTGGATGAGCTTATCACCAATGTTAAATCCAAATTCTCCGTTGGCAGCATTTCAAAATCCTTTTCATAATTATTTGTCTATTGTTTTTGGAACAACTGCGATATTTTTGGTTGGATTTTCAATTGGGTTTATTGCTGATAAAATAAATAAATACAGGAAACAATCGTAGTTTATTCATAATTGTATAACATTTATTTTATAAACTGTTGGAAAGAGTTTGAACTTATTTATTGATGTAAATAGAACATAAAACAATAAATTTATGAAATGGATAGTGCTCTTTATTGGATTATTTTTTTTCTCGACAGTACAATTTGCTAAGAAAAGCCTTATGGAAAAAACTAAAAGTGAAATTTATACCTGGTATCAGCGAGAAGAATGGTTTAATAATTTAAATATTAAACCTGATGATTCTATTGATAAGGAAGAATTATATTTACAATTTCACAAAAATCAAAAACTATGGAAAACAGCATTTGAGTTTTTGAAAAAAACAAATTTAGATAGTTTAAAAAAAGGCAGGTATGAGTTGATACCCGATAGCTTGTATTGTAATGTGGACGAGTACACGACAAAAAACATGGAAGATACAAAACACGAAACTCATGTCAAATATGCTGACATACAATATCTTATACAGGGGGAAGAACAGATTGATGTGTATCAGCTACAAGGTGAAACTGCCGTAGTAGCCTATAACAAAGAAAAAGATATTGCTTTTTATGAATTATCGAATAAAAAATTACGATTAGCAAATCAGGATGTGTTTTTTATATTCTTCCCAAAAGATGCACATCGACCATGTTTGAAAACAAATGCAAACTCAAACGTCAAGAAAATAGTGTTTAAAGTACGGATAAACTGATAATTATGAACAAGCACCATTTTTCTAAGACAATGTACTTTAAATGCGTATTCTATTTCTTTTTATTTTTCTCCGTTCTTAAAGCTTCTTCACAAGAATCAGCATTTCTGAACTTTCAAATAACTGTGAAAGAGAATGGGACGGTTTTAACCAATAAAACGGTTGGAGCAAGAATACGAATAATTAATTCAGCATCAAAAGTTTATTATGAAGAAAAGCACACCCTAACTACCAATGCCAGTGGTTTAGCTTCGATAACTATTGGCAATGGAACAGCAAAAGTAGGTGCCTTTAGTGCTATTCCTTTTGGAGGAACAGAAAGATTATTAGTTCGGGCAGATATTGATCCTAAAGGAGGTTCAGGTTACACGATTCTATCCATAACTGCTATTAACGCTACCGTTCCAACTGCATTGTATGCAAAAGTTGTACAAAGCATAAGTGAAAAGGATACAGTGTATTCAAAATCAGTATCAGCATCAATCACAAATCAATTTATTGAAAAAATGGCTACTGCCACTCAAAAGCAACATTATGTGGGCGAAGAAATTGGAGGTGGTATTGTGTTTTACGTTGATTCTACAGACGAAAATGGATTGATAGTTAGCAAGAGAGACATTATTCATAATGTTAAATGGATGCCTCAAAATTCATTGGTATCAAATGCAAACAGTTTCTCTTCAGGTTCTAAAAACACAAGTTCAATTGTAGCACAATCAGGACAAGGGAATTATGCCGCTTATAGTTGCGACACCTTAACATGGAGTGGAAAAAAAGATTGGTATTTGCCTTCTGTCAGCGAATTATCCCTGCTTATGGATAAACGATACGAAGTGAATACCGCCTTGAGTAATGATAAATCCGGTGCTTCAGAAGAGTTAAAATTTACTCCATATTGGTCGTCAACACAACGGGATGCGTCGAATGCCTATTTGTCGGAAATGGGAACTGTTCGTTATGCAGAGAAATCATCCGTTGCCAATGTTCGCGCTATTCGTAGATTTTCAGGGTTGTACGATGCTAATAATTATTCGTGGGCTTTTCTGGGTGGACCTGAAACCGAAATAAAATCAAATGGAAATAATGTAAAAGTTGTTGAAAGTATAAATGGCAATCTTTTAGAAGATTGTGCCGGTAAACGGGGAACTGTTTATCGGGAAACACCACATATTAAACTTCCGGCTAAAGTTACATTTAAACTGAAAGCGAACTTTAATCCTTCTGCCAGTGAGCCTGCCACTGAATTGTTTGGAACAGGGGATTTTAGAATTTATATTGGTGGTCCACCAACAGGTTATTCCGGACAAGGCATGGATACAACTAATCTGAGTTTATTTGAAGGTGTTCAATTTCGTATTTTCCCCGGTTTAGATTTGGCACCAATCCGACGTTTTACGGGAACTGAGCCACACACTTGTACTTCTATATGGTTACGGTATGTAGATCCGGATAAAATTACGGGCAGCAATGGTGAGATTCATACAGGATTGGTGAGCGATGCTTGTCAGGGAAGAATTGAAGGTGGTCAGTGTGGATGGACGCGTTGGGGTGAACCTTTCGAAAATGGATTTGCTTTGAAGAACGATGAAGAAGCTCTTGTAACTATTATTATTTCAGACCCAACTATTTCGATAAGTTGTAAAGACAGAACATGGAGTGTTAATACAAAAGTAATTCCGGATACAGATATTAAAGGCGATATATTGCGCTTTGATACCATCACGAATATTGCAATCGGACACACGAATACCAGCAGAGGCTTCAGAACCCTTAAAATCTCAGACCTTAAAGTTTTTCCTTTGGAATAAAATAATAAAGTCAAAAATTAATTTATATAAAGAAAAACACATTTTGGACATAGCAAATAATTATGATTAACTACAAATTAAGAAATTCAATACTCATTTTGTTTACGTTTCCTTTCATTGTTTTTGCGAAAAGAGACTCAAAGCCTAATATTCTTTTAATATTAGTGGACGATTTAGGTATCAATGACTTAAGTTGCTACGGAAATAAATTAATTCAAACCCCAAATATTGATAAGCTTGCAGAACAAGGTATGCGTTGGCAAAATGCTTATTCATCTTGTCCTGTAAGCTCGCCAACTCGTGCAGCATTATTAACAGGAAAAACACCTGCTCGTTTACATTTTACAGGTCATGTTACTGCTATTGAAAAACACAGGCATCCTGAAAATAGCGCTATTCTACCACCTAACGATTTGATGTACATTCCTTTGGAAGAGATTACTATACCTGAAATGCTTAAACCTTATGGTTATATTTCTGCTAATATTGGTAAATGGCATGTTGGCATGAAAGGATTTTGGCCGGTAAATCAAGGATTCGATGTGAATATTGGCGGATGGACACACGGTAGCCCACCTTCTCATTTTTTTCCTTACAAAGATCCTAAAAGTTCATGGAATCCTGAAATTCCGAATCTAAAAGGGGGGAAAAAAGGCGAATATCTTACCGATAGGTTAACCGATGAGACAATTCAGTTTATTAAAAACAATAAAGAAAAACCATTTTTTACCTACTTATCCTATTATGCCGTTCATACACCTTTAGAAGCGCCGGATTCGCTTGTTAAAAAATATATCCCACTAGTGGCCAATACGAAAATAAACCCAATATATGCTGCAATGGTCGAAAGTGTTGACTCAAATGTTGGGAGAATTATGAAAGTGCTGGAAGAACTTTATCTTTCTGAAAATACAATCATAATTTTTGCTTCGGATAATGGCGGTCTTGAAGAAGTAACGGATAATGGCCCTTATAAAAGGGGAAAAGGGCATTTATATGAGGGTGGTATTCGGGTTCCATTAATTATGCGATGGCCCGGCAAAATTAAACCGGGTACTATAAGCCAAAACAGGACAATTTCAACCGACATATTTCACACCATTAAAGATATTACAACTGAAGGAAAAATTATCAAAGATACAGAGGATGGTCGTTCGTTAGTTTCTGACTTTAACGAGAATCAACGATTGAAAAAGCGTGATTTGTATTGGTATTATCCACATTATGGAATTGGACAAGACCCTGGTTCAATTGTTATTTCTGGCGATTATAAGTTAATAGAGCACTATGACCCTTATCATTTCGAACTTTTTAATATTACGAAGGATATTAGTGAACAAAAAAATTTAATAGACCAAATGCCTCAAAAAGCGGAAGAATTAAAAACTAAGCTTCATAATTGGCTAAACATTACGAAACCAATACTGCATACCCCTAATCCGGGTTATAAAAGTAATATTTGATAAAATCAGTAATAGAATAATGAACACAATTAAGAAAATACTATTTTTCCTTTTCGCATATTTTAGTTTCGGTACTAGCTTTTTGCAAGCAGTAGATGTTTATAAAGTTATACCGGCCAACGACCCTAATATCGTTATAAAAGGAGCAATGTACCTGACTTCAAATACAGATAGTGTCATAATCGACCGCCATTCAAAGGAATTTCTAACGAAGGCTTCAGATTATTTTAGCTATTCTAACAGTCGCACACAAAGTGGTGTAATAATTAGTTTTAAAACCTCAAGCCCGAAATTAAAAGTTAATTTTAGAGTAAGGGTAGATGGCGCTCGTAGTGAATTACGATTTGCTATTTATCGCGACAAGCAATTCTATGGCTATGTAACATCATTATTGTTAACTATGAATGCAGTAGCGGACAATAAAAATGCGACGACATGGGATATTGTTTTGCCTTACTCTTATGGAGTTACATTTAAAAGTATCGAACTTTTAGAAAATTACAGTATAGAAACACCTGATGTTGATACACAAAAAAAATACATTGCTATTGGTAATTCTATCACCCAAGGAAGGGGGCAAAGCAGTGTGGCATCGGAAGGAACTTATCCCTTTATATTGGCCAAAGCCATGGATTGGCAACTTTACAATCTGGGTGTAAGTGGCTCTAAAATCACTGATATGATTGCAGATGACACAAAACCAATTAAAGCCGATGTAATTACAATTCTTTGGGGTTATAACGATTGGAATAACAGTAAAAACATTGTGGCTGATGTTATTCCCCGCTATAAATTGCTTATTTCGAAGCTAAGAACTTATCATCCAACAGCAACTATTTATTGTATTATGCCAACCACTACCAAAACATTGAGACCTGATAACGGTGGAGCAACAACATCAATTGACACCTTACGAAATACGCAGAGACGTGCTGTCAATGAATTTATTGATGCTGGTGATAAAAAACTATATGTAATTGAAGGTGGCTTACTTACTACTACAGCCGATTTGAATGATGCTGTACATTTAAATAATAATGGGGCAAAGCACCTTGCTGATGGATTGATTGATTTTGTTCGGAAAACAGAAACAACAGGTATTCAGCAATACAAATTAAATGATAATGCAAATTCAAAAGTAAAAGTCTCGGGGAAAAATGCTTCAGTTAATACTGGTTCTGTTGGAGTAACAGTCAGTGTTTATAATTCAGCTGGTAAAATGATTTTTAATAGAATAAGCAAGAGTTTAAACGAGCAGTTTTCGTTTAAAGAAAAAGGTGTGTACATAGTCAATATTAACAATGAATCGATAAAAATTGTAATTTAAAAAAGAGTATAAACAAATAAATAAATAGATATGAATAATAGATTGATAGGAAATACCCCAAAAATTGGGATTAGACCCGTAATAGATGGTCGTGAGCGTGGTGTGAGAGAGTCGCTCGAACAACAAGTAATGGATTTAGCTAAATTAGTAGCTGAATTTATTGAAAAAAATGTGCAACTTCCTTATGGCGAATATGCACAATGTGTAATTGCCGACATATGTATTGGCGGAGTTGCTGAAGCTGCAATGTGTTCAGAGAAATTTAGAAAAGAGGGAGTTGGAGTTTCATTAACAGTAACACCTGCTTGGTGTTATGGTACTGAGGTAATGGATACAGATCCGCTGATACCCAAAGCAATATGGGGATTTAATGGTACAGAACGACCCGGAGCAGTATATTTGGCTGCAGCCATTGCAGGTTACAATCAGATGGGTATTCCGGTTTTTGGTATTTATGGTCGCGATGTAAAGGATACGGGCGACAAAGAAATTCCCGGAGATGTGGAGGAAAAGATTTTACGATTTGTAAAAGCCGGTTTAGCCGTCGCTCAAATGAAAGGCAAATCCTATTTGTCGATAGGTTACAGTTCTATGGGTATAGCCGGATCAATGGTTGACACTAATTTCTTCCACGATTATTTGGGCATACGCACCGAATTTGTTGAATCGATTGAGGTGTTGAGACGAATTGAAGAAGAAATATATGATAAAGATGAGTTTGAAAAAGCAATGATTTGGACAAAAAAGAATTGCGCCGAAGGAACTGACTACAACAAACCTCACCTACAAGCCAATGCCGACAAGAAGCAGTTGGAATGGGAAACTGTTGTGAAAATGACACTCATTTGTCGCGATATGATGATTGGAAATAAGAAACTTATTGAAATGGGATATCGTGAAGAAGGCTTAGGCAGAAATGCTATTTTGGGAGGATTTCAGGGACAACGGCAATGGACAGATTTCAAACCCAATGCCGATTTCACGGAAGCGATTCTTAATTCGTCATTCGATTGGAATGGAATACGAGAAGCATTTGTATTTGCCACCGAAAATGATAGTTTAAATGGTGTTGTAATGTTATTTGGACATTTGCTTAGCAATACCGCTCAGATTTTTTCGGATGTACGCACGTATTGGAGTCCTGATGCGGTTAAACGAGTTACTGGAAAAACACTATCCGGAATAGCTGAAAATGGTATTATTCACTTAATTAACTCTGGTTCCACTACACTCGATGCAACTGCTCAACAACGGGATAAGGATGGAAATCCGGCCATGAAACCTTTCTGGGAAATCACAGAAGATGAAGTTCAACTTTGTCTTGATAACACAACCTGGCCGCAGGCTGTTCGTGAATATTTCCGTGGTGGAGGCTATTCTTCACAATTCAATACTGCCGGACAAATGCCGGTTACTATGTCGCGTATCAATATTATCAAAGGACAAGGACCTGTTTTACAGTTGGCTGAGGGCTGGACAGTAGAGCTTCCGGATGATATCCACAAAATTCTTACCGACCGAACAGATCCGAGCTGGCCTACAACCTGGTTTGTTCCACGCTTGAATGAAAAGGACAATTTCAAAGATGTATATGCCGTAATGGCAAACTGGGGTGCAAACCATGGAGCCATAAGTTATGGACATATTGGAGCTGATTTAATAACATTAGCATCCATGCTTCGAATCCCTGTTTGTATGCACAATGTGCCTAATGAAAAGATATTCCGTCCAAATGCATGGTCTGGTTTTGGTGAAGAAAAAACAAGTGCCGATTTTTTAGCTTGTAAGAATTATGGTTCATTGTATGGAATTTGATTGTATTTTAAGTCCTAAAAAATCATGAATTATAAAATATTGATTATTTGTAGTCTATTGCTTCTGTCGATACATTTACACCTCAGTGCTCAAACAGGATTTAGTACTTGTGGCGGAAATGTGTCTACAGATGAGCATACTATCAGTTTTTCTATGGGACAGGTTTTCTATTTATCTGCCTTTTCAACTTCTAATTATTATTCTCAGGGACTTCAACATTCAAATTTGGTTACATTGCCAAATGGTATTGAAGATTTAACTGAAAATAATTCATTGATTTCAATCTATCCGAATCCGGTAGTAAATGAATTGCACTTAAAGTTGAAAAATGTAGAAATGACTGGTTTGAATGTAAAGCTTTACAATTCATTGGGTAAAATGGTAATGCAAACATCGTTCAAAACAAGTGAGCAAATATTAAAAATGGATAATTATGCTTCTGGCATTTATATGCTTGTTGTATCAGATAATCAAATGGTTAGAGGATTCTATAAATTTATAAAAAAATGAAACGAACAGTATTTTCGATTTACGTATATCTGATTTTTCTTGTTGCTAATCTGTGTTTTGTAAAAGTTTCTGCACAAATAACGGAATCATTTAGTTATCAGGCAATATTGAGTGATACTAAAGGAACTCCAATTGTAGGAAAAGTAGGAGTTAAAGTTTCCATCTTATTTAAACAAGAAAATGGAACAACAGTTTATATGGAGCGACATGATAAAACTACTGATAGCAGGGGTTTTATAGGCTTAATGATTGGCGAGGGCACAACCATTTATCTTGGTAAACTCGATACGATTAACTGGGCTAACGGGCCTTATTTTGTTAAAGTTGAGGTATCGCCTACAGGAGGATATACATTCCCATTAACAACAATTAGTAAAATTGCAAGTGTTCCTTATGCCTTATTTGCTCAACGGGCAGATAGTTTGTCAGCTTCATTCAAAGAGACTGATCCGTTATTTTTGGCTTCAGCTGCAAAAAAAATAACGGATCAGGATATTACAAGATGGAATACATTAACTCAAAAAGCACAGTACAAAATTGGTCAACTTGCACATGGTGGCATTGTTTTTTATGTTTCACCTGATGGAAATCACGGTTTAGTAGCGTCATTAAATGATTTCAATAGTAATACAAATTGGTCGAACGCAAAAAACCTAAGTTTAGCAAGTTATAATGACTGGTATGTGCCTTCTATCAACGAATTGCATTTACTTTTCCAATCGCAATATGTATTAAACAAAGTTTTAGAAAATGGCAATGGTTCGACAGGATTAACAAGTGAAATCTATTGGTCATCAACCGAAAAAAGTAATAATGAGGCTTATACAGTTGAATTGGGCACTATTAAATCTAACTTAAAAACCAATATTGCCGCATTCAGAATAATTCGAACATTTTAAGTATTTCGTATATGGTCAAAATACTATATAAAATCAGTAGAATTTCTCAAACAATCGGATATTATTTATTCTACTTTTACATCGATATTTATTAATTGAATAACAATCCAATAAAATTTAATTATTATGAACCAAAAAATTTACACATTATTTAAAAAGGCACTATTAGTTGTCTTTGTTGCGATTTCAAGTTTAACAAATATGCATGCACAAGAATATGCAGATTCAACCGGACTTGTAAATGACATTCTCGCAGGAACTTACGAAGAGTACATTTTAGCTCCCAAGTCAGTTAAAGATACTTTTTTTATTGCAAAATCTATTACCTTAAACAAAAGTGTAATAATCAGAGCAAAAGCAGGTCTCGGTTTTAAACCGGTTATCGTAGGTAACAATGCAAAAAACCCGAGTTATCTGTTTCAGGTTAAAGACGTTTTAGCAGGTGCTGATATAACTTTACGGGGAGTTAATGTTTCAAACAAAATAAGGGGAGCTAAATCGATTAGTAACGGAACTTTCACAATTTTATCTGAAGGCGTTAACTTAAATGTAAAAGACTGCGAATTTTATGATTTTCCCGGCTATAATACTGTAGCAAAAGTTTATAATTCTGGAGGAAATATTACATTGGACAGTGTGTTGGTATATAATTGTGGAGGTAAAATTATACAGGTTAATTATAAAGACGATAATTCTACACCAAACTATGTTCCACTAATCGGTGATTTAACAGTTAAGAACTCAACTTTCGCCAAAATATACG
>JBILFS010000252.1:0-3928 GCA_044351455.1 Paludibacter sp.
AAGAAATTCACGGTGAACCGACATTCCGGATTGACCTCAGCAATTTTGTTCGCGGTAACTATCTTGTGAAAGTGTTCAAAAAAGATGTTTTGATTAAATCATTTAAGTTCAGTAAGGAGTAATATCTTTTTATTCAGGAATATAGCACTCTTTCGGCATGTTTCCGGGAGAGTGCTTTTTTATTTCAACAATGTTTCCAGAAGTCTGTCGAGTGTGGGAATGTCAATTTTCTTAGCAATAATTATTTTATTCCGGTCGAGTAAATACATTGCCGGGGTCACAGAAGTATCAAAATACTTCCAGTAATTTGATGTCCTTGCGGGGTCCCAACCATGATTAAAATCCTGAGGTAGATATTTTTGCCGGAACTCTATCCATTCTTTTTCATCTGTTAATGTATAGAAAGCCAAAACTTTCAGTCCCCTGTTTTTATACTTCTGAAATACATTCGCGAGTAAAGGTGTAGTGTTTTTACAATGTCCGCAGTTGGGTTCAAAGAAATACAATATTGTGTATGTTGAACTGAGGTCATATAAATTAGAGATTTCTCCCAACTCGTTGAAATAGTGAAGGTTCTGAGCCTGCAAACCGATAAGATTGTATTTATTCTTTTCAACCACCGCCCTGATACTATTCAGGAGAGTAGTGTCGGCCCAGTTTGCCAGTCCGGATAAGTAATATTCCTGCGCAATTCTATCATAAAGCTTATCCATACCCATGATATTGCTTGTAGAAGCATAATTCAGCATATTCGAAACCATGATTCTGAATGCCATTGGATCGCCTCCCCGGCTTTTCCCGATCAGATTAATCGCTTCGGGAAGAATGCTGTCAACATCCTGATAAAGAACATGTTTCATGAAGTAGTCAAGTTTTTGAGTCATGAAATTAAATCTCCAGATACGTTCATCAGAGAGTGGAATATTATCCCAGTAATGTGACTTGTAATACCACCATGTCGGTTTCTTATCATACTGGTCGTTGACTTTATATGCATCAGGAATCTCAATTTCAAGAGATCCCCGGATAAATATGCCTAACGCTTTATTCTTAAATGCATCTGATAATTTAAGTTGCTCTTTCCTTACTTTATCTTCCAGTATATCAAGCTTTTCCTGCCATTTTATTTTGCTGAGAGTGTCTGCATTTTCCTGTTTTAACATGGAAGAGATTTGCGCTCTTTCATTCGATTTTTGAGTCAGAAATTGCATGTAGTTATCAAATGCAGTTGACTCCAAAGCACCGGTTATCTCAAACTCATCAACTTTATTCAGGGTGTCGATTTCTAACGTCAGATGCTGCTTTTCAGCTATCAGAAAAGGATAATTCCGCGTCTTATTGATGTAAATTAAATATAGTCCCTGCTCAAGTTTCTTTTCACCTGATGAAATACCCTTACCTTTTTTGTCTAAATGTATTGTATCACTGATATACACTTTTCCATTCAGATGACAGGCTAAATAAACATCAGTAGATGGAAATTGTAATGCATTGATAGTTAAGTTGTAACCTGTTTTTCCACAGATCGTAACAGTTAAATTTATCAGAAGAATTACGAGAATTAATTTGAACCTCATATTGAGTTGCAATAACGATTGCATTTAGTTTTGTTGTTTGCAAAAGTAATATTTCAATTTCCGGTTAAAATATAAATATTGTTAAATATTTTGTTTGAACTGTACAGATTCGAAAAATATATTCAATCTTTGTGATATCAAAATGATATCATATTTATTTCATTTAATGATTTTAAATTCGTAATCTTATGAAAACAAAAGAAGAAGTATTTACAGGTGTGAAACTGGCTGGTATTCCCATGCTGATTTTCAACATTTTATTATTGATTGGCACCATTGCTGTTTTTGCATGGGCAGTAGAAAATTATGATTTAAATGAAACGGTTCGGGTTGTAATTCTGGTGGCAGATACAATTTTATTTCTGCTGAACTGTCTTTTCTGGGGTGGTTTTATGCAGATTGAGCCCAACGAAGCCAGGGTAATGATTTTCTTTGGTAAGTATGAGGGAACCGTAAAGGAAAATGGTTTTTTCTGGGTGAATCCGTTTTATAACAAAAGCAAACTGACCCTTCGTGCCCGCAACCTTGATGCTGACCCGATTAAGGTCAATGACAAAACGGGTAATCCGATCATGATTGGCCTTGTTTTGGTTTGGAGGGTTTCCGATACATACAAAGCCGCGTTCAATGTGGATACGGGTGCCAAGATGACGACCGTACCAACGAATGCTGCAGGTACAGCTCAGGTACTCGCCAGTATGCTGGCACAGAAGATGAACGCTTACGAGAATTTTGTAAAGGTTCAGAGTGATGCGGCACTCAGGAATGTTGCGGGAATGTATGCATACGACAATTCAGGTACTGTTTCGGAAAAAGAACTCACGCTGCGTTCCGGTGGTGAAGAAGTAACGGATATTCTCGAAGTTCAGCTCAATGAAAGACTGGCTATTGCCGGTATTGAAGTAGTGGAAGCGCGTATCAATTACCTTGCTTATGCCCCTGAAATTGCTGCAGTGATGTTGCGTCGTCAACAAGCTGATGCAATCATATCAGCCCGCGAAAAAATTGTTGATGGTGCGGTGGGTATGGTAAAGATGGCTTTAAATAAATTGAAAGATGAGAATATCATTGAACTTGATGATGATAAGAAAGCAGCAATGGTAAGCAATTTACTTGTTGTTTTATGCAGCGAGGATAATACCCATCCTGTTATCAATGCCGGTACTTTAAATCATTGATGTTGAATGATTTGTGAAATTTCTTAGTTTTAAATTTTTAACAGGATAATTTTGGCAAAAGAGACTAAAAATAAGAGTTTTATTCTGCGTATTGATGCTGAAACCATGGATGCCATTGAAAAATGGGCTGCAGATGAGTTTCGTAGCACGAATGGTCAGATTTTATATATCCTGGATCAGGCACTGAGGAAAAATGGCCGTATGCCCAAAAAGAAAACTTCAGACAATGCATAGTCCGATATCTAAAGGATAGTTTATCAAATTAAAACAGAGATGAAAAATTGAAATACCGGTTGATTATAATTCAGCCGGTATTTCTTCTGTTACCTCAGGAATCTCAATTTCTTCAACTGGTCCCGAAATTGAATCTGTAGATGTTGTATCTTTTGGAACATAGGTGTGACAGTTATATTTCCTGCTGATCTCTTCTTTGGGTTTGGATGGAAATCTTCCTCTGTAATGTTCAAATTTTTCGTCACGCATCACTTTTTCCATAAACCTACCGAAGATAGGCAATGCTAACCGGCTTCCCTGTCCGTAATCGCCCGATCTGAAATGCACACTTCTGTGCTCGCCACCAACCCAGGCGCCACCAATCAGGTTCTTGGTTACACCCACATACCAGGCATCTGAATGATTGGAAGAGGTTCCTGTTTTTCCTCCGAAATCGGTATCATAACGGAATAAATCCCACTCCCACAATGCCTGAGAAGTTCCTCCGGGTTCTGTCATACCGCCTTTCAACATTTCAGTCATTAAAAATGCTGTTTCGTAAGGGATAACTCTTTTGGCATTCGGATTTCCTTCGTATACCACATTTCCTTCATGATCTTCAATTCTTGTCACCAAAACAGGGTCGCAATGTGTTCCTTCGTTGACGATAGTGCCAAATGAATTAACCAACTCAAGCAGGGAGACATCCGAAGATCCCAAACTTAAGGATGGCATTTCTTCCAGGGGTGTCTTAATGCCTAATAAATGTGCACATTTGATAACTTCTTTGATGCCGATTTCCTTAGCAAGTCTCACTGCCACGGTATTCATCGAGCGTGCAAAGGCATATTTTAAACTTACATTTCCCCTGAAAGTATAATCCACATTGTTGGGTTTCCATACTTTCTGAACACCATTTTCCATGTATTCCCAGGTGATGGGTCCGTCTTGTCTGGTGTC
>JBILFS010000253.1:0-3924 GCA_044351455.1 Paludibacter sp.
CGAATTTATCAAAACAGTTGAAAGAGGTCAGGTGTCTGTCAATATCTCCAAACCGGGCATTGCCAAGGGAAATCACTGGCATCATACCAAAAATGAGAAATTTCTGGTTGTGAGCGGAAAAGGGGTTATCAAATTCCGGAAAATTGATGCTGATGAAATCCTGGAGTATTTTGTGTCGGGTGATAAACTGGAAGTAGTGGATATTCCGGTGGGTTATACCCATAATATCATCAATTTAGGTGATACAGATATGGTTACAGTGATGTGGGTGAATGAAGTCTTTGATAAAAATCGCCCGGATACATATTTTCTGGAAGTTTAGTTCATTGAAATATACTTCTTTCAAAAAAAATAAAATTATTTACTGATGAAGAAATTAAAAGTTTTAACTGTTGTAGGCACTCGTCCCGAAATTATTCGTCTTTCCTGTGTATTGCAAAAATTAGATGCAAGTGAAGCGATTGAACATATTCTGGTACATACAGGTCAGAATTATGATTATGAACTCAACGAGGTTTTCTTTGAAGATCTCGGACTGAGAAAACCGGATTATTTTCTGAATGCGGCAGGTAAAAATGCGACTGAAACAGCCGGACTCATCCTGATCAATATCGAGCCGGTATTGGAAGAGGTTCAGCCGGATGCTTTCATGGTGTTAGGGGATACCAATTCCTGTTTGTGTGCGATTGCAGCAAAAAAGAGACACATTCCTATTTTCCACATGGAAGCAGGAAACCGTTGTTTTGATCAGCGGGTTCCGGAGGAATCCAACCGTAAAATAGTGGATCATATTTCTGATATCAATCTGACTTACAGCGATATTGCACGTGAGTATTTGTTGGCGGAAGGACTTCGTCCTGATCGCGTAATCAAAACCGGAAGTCCGATGTTTGAAGTGCTGAATCAATATCTTCCGAAAGTAAAAAAATCAACGATTCTGTCCGATTTACAACTGGAGGAAGGGAAGTTTTTTGTCGTTTCCGCCCACAGGGAAGAAAACATCGCCTCCGAGAGGAATTTCTTTAATCTGGTGAATATTTTAAATCTGATTGCAGAACGATACAACCATCCCATCATCGTTTCCACGCATCCGCGCACAAGAAAAATGATTGAAAAGCAGGGCGTGGAATTTCATCCGATGGTTAAACTCATGAAACCCATGGCTTTGAGCGATTATATCGCCCTGCAGATGGGAGCAAAAGCGGTACTATCTGATAGCGGTACCATCAGTGAGGAATCTTCTATCCTGAATTTCAGGGCATTGAATATCAGGGAAGCACACGAAAGACCCGAAGCCATGGAAGAAGCATCGGTCATGATGGTTGGATTAAATCCCGAGCGGGTGATGCAGGGACTGGTTCAGCTTGAAGCACAAACCACCGGAACAGAAAGAACATTCAGACCTGTTGCCGATTATTCGATGCCCAATGTAAGTGATAAGGTTGTCAGAATTATCATTTCCTATACTGATTACGTTAAAAGAGTAGTCTGGAGTGAATGATGATATACTAAATCAATAAAAAATACGTTTCAATATTTATTGTATTGACATTACTTAATTCTAAAGATTTATGATAAAAAAGATCATCCTATTCGCCTTTATCCTGTTTATTCCGTATGTAATGACAGCTCAGGATATATCTAAATTGTCGACCGAACAAATAGCGCAATTGAAAAAACTTGCTGGTGGTGCCAATGTGAAAATGTCAAAAACAAATGCTGTTGAGGATGAAATAACCAAAGAAAGAGAATTTGAAAATGACACAACTGAATATGATGAGTATCAGTTAGAAGAGGATGATGATGAGTTGAAAGTGTTTGGTTCTGATATATTTAACAGATCAAAATTAAATTTCGAACCCAATATCAACATCCCGACTCCTCAGAATTATATTTTGGGTACTTACGATGAATTAATGGTAGATATTTCCGGTTTATATGATGTTAATTATAAATCGAAGGTTAATCCTGAGGGTAGAATACGCATTCCCAATGTGGGTTTAATCAATGTTGGAGGACAAACCATTGAACAGGCAGCTAAAAATATCCGCAATGAATTATCCCGTTTTTATACCGGAATTGGTACCGGAGAAACGAAGGTAAGCGTTAGTTTGGGCAATATCCGCAGCATCAGGGTCACAATCATTGGAGAGGCCAGTTATCCGGGTACATACACGCTACCTTCACTTGCTACAGTTTTTAATGCCTTATATGCTTGTGGCGGACCGGGAAAAATTGGTTCCATGCGTGATGTAAAGGTTTTCAGGGCGGGTAAGTTACAGGCTAAAGTCGATTTGTATGAGTTTTTGGTAAAAGGCAATTTCAGAAATAATATCAATTTGCAGGATAACGATGTTGTTAAAATCGAGCCTAATAACATGAAACTGAAAGTAACCGGTTCGGTGAACAGAAAAGGTATTTACGAAACCATTCCAGGAGAATCTCTGAACGAAATGATTGATTTTGCCGGCGGTTTTGCAGAGAATGCAAACAGGTCGATTGTAACAATTCTTCGTTATGGCGATAAAGGAAAAACCGTGCTCGACATACCCGGCGAAATGCTTTCAACCTGTTTACTCAGGGCAGGTGACTCCATACATGTGGCAGAACTGGCCAACAAATTTGATAATATAATCACCCTTGAAGGGGCAGTGAACCGTCCGGGCAGTTATGCAATACCTGCTAATGGAATGAGTATTAAGGTTTTGCTCGAAAAAGCCGGCGGGTTATTGGAAGATGCATTCATCAATATGGCTGTAATTACACGCCAGCGCAAGAATCTGACATCGGAAATTATCAGTTTCAATCCGGGAAAGATACTCAAAGGCGAATCGGAAAATTTTGCTTTGCTGGCCAACGACTCGATAAAAATCAATTTTGTTAACGACATGAAAGAGAAGTTCAAAGTTAACATTGCCGGTGAAGTAATTGAGCCCGGAGAGTTTGAACTGAACAGTGAAATGTCTGTTCGGGATTTAATTTATATGGCAAAAGGATTTACCGAAAAAGCAGCCACTGAAAATGTTCAGTTAATTCGGATTATCAAAGATCCTGAAAAAATGGATAGCGGAAACAGAAAATCAATCAGTTACTACTTTAAATTAGATAAGAATCTGAATATCGATTCAGGCTCGGCAGACGTGAAACTTGAGAATGGTGATTTGGTTATTGTAAGAGCGATAGAAGGAATTGAACCCGTCCGTATTGCATCAATCCGCGGTGAAGTGAAAAACCCGGGATTTTATAACATTGAAAATAAAAATATCCGTGTATCCGATTTGATGTCTATGTCGGGTGGACTTACACAATTTGCCCACGTTAGGGGAGCGTATCTTATCCGGGATGAAAAGAAAAACAATCAGGATAACAGCATGAACAAAATTCTGAGTCGGAATTTAAGAAAAATACTGATGAGTTCCACCTCTGATAATCTGGATGATGTGATTGCGAATAAGATGAAAACCAACAATGTCCAGGATTTATCAGCGATTGATACGATTGCCAATTTCTCCAATTTCAGAGAAATCAGGGAAATGTTGAATTCGGAAGGAGTTGTTTCTCTGGATATGGATGAAATTATCAAGAATCCAGGTATTTATAAAGATATTTTTGTAGAAGACGGTGATGTGTTGTTTGTACCTAAAAAATCACAGACTGTGAAGGTGCTTGGTGAGGTAATGTATCAGTCCTATGTGGTTCATAATTCATCCATGGGGTTACAGGATTATGTTACTTCTTCGGGTGGATTCTCAAACAAGGCACTTCGGAGAAATACTTTTGTGATGTATCCTAACGGTCAGGTTGTGGGTACCAGGTCATTCCTGGGAATTAATTTTTATCCCAAAGTGCTTTCCGGTTCAACCATCATAGTTCCTAAAAAGAGCATAGACCTGTCGAGCAAACTCAATGCAGCTGAAATCATTA
>JBILFS010000254.1:0-3921 GCA_044351455.1 Paludibacter sp.
CAAGTCCGCCCTTACCCACCAGCAATTGCTGTATTTCATCCTGTTCGTAAATTCCCGCATAGATTACCCGGATGAGAGCACCTGCATCCATGGTTCCGGCACGTTGAGGCGAGAAAGGACCAAAGCCATCCAATGCCTGATTGGTGTCGATTACTTTGCCTTTTTTGTGAGCAGCAACAGAAATACCTCCTCCGAGATGAGCCACTACCAAATTCAGATTTTCGTATGCGGTATTATTATCTTTTGCGAACTTACGGGCAATAGCCTTGTGATTCAGGGCATGAAAAGCAGAACGTTTCGGGAACTGGGGCAAACCACTGATTCTGGCCAGGTCCTGCAATTCGTCGACCACAACAGGATCGGCAATAAATGCCCGGCAACCCGGAATCGTATTGGCGATTTCGTGAGCAATAACTGCCCCCAGATTAGAAGCATGTTCACCGTTCAGGCACTGCCGTAAATCATTGAGCATCTGTTCATTCACTTCATAAACACCGGATTGTAGCGGTCGCAGAAATCCACCACGACCCACCACAGCATTTATATCATCAAGTTTAATATTTTCTTTTTCAAGATAACCAACGATGTGGTTTTTCCTGAATTCATACTGATCAAAAATGTTTTTGAAGCCCTGCAAATCCTGGGTAGAATGTCTCACCACGCAGGATTTCGTTTGTTGTTCATCCTCGTAAAGGGCAATTTTAGTAGAGGTAGAGCCCGGGTTAATGGATAATATTTTGTACATGAAAGTATTATTAAAAGGTTATTTTGTTTTTTATTTGGGGGCTGTTTTGTACAGGTACAAACCAACAGCGAGAAAAAGCAGATTCGGCAGCCATACTGCGAGGAGCGGCGACATGGCCCCACTCACAGAAAATGATGTAGAGAAAGTTGAGAAAACGATATACAAAGAACTGAGAGCCAATCCGATACCCAGGTGTAAACCGATTCCTCCCCTTACTTTTCTCGACGAAAGAGAAACACCCATGAGTGTCATGATAAATGCAGCCAGCGGGGAAGCAAATCGTTTGTAATACTCATCCTCGAATTTCTGCATATTTCCTACGCCACGACTTTTCATCCTTACCAGATGCTGTTTAAGTTCTGTATTGTTCAATTCGGCACTTTCCTCGGCCGTAATAAAAAATTCTCTGGGCTGGATATTGATAGTAGTATCTAAGCTATATCCTTTGGTAAGCGTTTCTTTCATCCCTTTAAAATTTCTGATCTGATAATCGGAAATCTTCCAGTGAAATGCCGAATCCCAGGTGATGGATTGTGCTGTAAGTCTTGATGTCAGAATCTTACCCTTGAATTTTTCAAGCGAGAAGTAATAACCCTTGTTTTCACTGATTTCAAAACGTTCGATATACAAAATAACCCCCGGTTCAATTTCCATCTGTACATTTCTGGCATAACCCGATTTGAATTTCTTGATGTATTGATCCTCAAAATCAAGCAGTTTGGCATTGGAAGGAGGAATGATGTAACCACCCAACACAAAGGACATCAGGCAAATGATTGCAGCAGAAATCCAATACGGGCGCATGATTCTGCCAAAGCTGATACCACTGGCCAGCATGGCAATAATTTCCGAATTTCCGGCAAGTTTTGATGTAAAGAAAATCACCGCAATGAAAGTAAACAGCGGTGTAAACATGTTCATGTAAAACGGAATAAAATTCAGATAATAATCAAATATAATGGCCTTCAACGGGGCATTATTATCAAAAAAATTATCTAATTTTTCTGTTAAATCGAAGATGATAGCAATACTCAGAATCAGCACAATAGAAAAGAAGAAAGTCCCCAGAAACTTACGGATGATGTACACATCTAAGTTCTTCAATCCCATTTTTTGATATATTTTCTTCATTTCAGTACAAAATATTCCGTGGTTTTTTTTAGAAATCTGTATTGAACTTTTCAGGAAAGCGTGCATTTATACCCAGATACTGTTTTTGGATATAAAGTAAATCGGCTGTTTCATTTCCCGTTGGATAAAAGACTTCCAGGATACCTGTTTCTTTCTTTTTATAATCCAGATATGCCAGTTGAATGGGTACACCCGCTTTCAGGGCAATAAAATAAAAACCCATTTTCCAGCCTGCGGTGCGACTTCTTGTGCCTTCGGGCGTGATTGCGAGGTGAAACGACGATCTTTTTTTAAAGATTTCAGCCATCTGATCCGTAACAGAAGTTTTTTTGCTGCGATCGACCGGAATACCACCCAGGGATTTAAAAAAATATCCCAGAGGAAAGAAAAACCAGGATTTTTTCATGAGGAAAGAAGATTCTCTGCCGGAAGCCCGGTAAGACAGTTTGCCGATTACAAAATCCCAGTTACTGGTATGCGGAGCTACACAAATTACACTCTTGTCAGGCTCATCCACATTCAGTTTCAAAGTCCACCCCGCCTGCTTTAAAATCCACTTACTTATTTTTTGCATAAATAAAAAAATTGGATACAAATTTACTATTTTTTTGTGGATTGAGAAAGGAGAAGAATACTAACTTTGCAAGCTTTAAATATTAATGTTTGTAATGCTTTGAAAAATACTGATACACAGGCAGTTTAAACGCTGATTCAAAATGCCTTCAACGAGTTGGATATGAACAGGATACAGGTTCGTTGATCCGGAGATTTTCAGCAAACTGAAGGGTGAGGATTAAATAGTATTTATCACGGTTCAGTATAACTTAAAACTACTGCTATTATAAAACCAGTTTTCCACATATATTCCTGATTCAAGTGCCTGATTCAGTATTGTAGTGCCATTTGAAATTTGTTGATTAACTATTTTCTGTCCAATTGAATTAAAGACAGAAACAGTGGCGCCGGATATCAACTCCTCATTACAAACAATTACAATTTGATTGTTTAAATTCTTGAAAACGTGTGTGTTATTGCCCGGAAGTTCAATGAATTTGCCAGTTATTGCACTGGTAGACCGGAAAATAATGCTAAACCGATCAAGCGAGTTTGTTGCATCTGAACTAAAGTTATAAGCATCACCAGTAGTCAAATCGTACTCCTGATTAACAAGTTTATCTGACAATATCAATTTGATGTCCGGAGGAATATTGCTGAACTCATTGGTCCTGATACTAAATACATTGCTTGAAAGGGTCATAAAGCCCAGCGCTATTTCATTCCCGATTTCAATTTTTTGTAAACCATTGATAACAACTTCTTCGCTTCCGGCCATCGTATATATTTCAGGAATTGAAATGCTGTTATTGCTCATAAGGGGTGAATCATAATTGTCGAAACCGGCAGTTGCATGCTCATTGAAATATACAACAGTTTCATTGTTATTGATGCCATTGGATACCTGCAAACGTACGATTTGGTTGGTACTGATAGCTGCAGGAGCTTTCAGTCGGTTTAAATTACCACCATGCAATCGATTTGTATTCTCTAATGTCAGTGTTCCCCCTCCGACATTTACTCTCATCCAAAAACCTTGCACAGGTGCAATTATTCCGGTTGTATTCGAAGGAACGCCAATTTCACCTTCACCATTATAGGTGTGAAATTCATAGTCACTTCCAACAAAGGTGCGATACCAAATGGTTTATAGTTTGTGTTCCATCATTCAATACTCCGGTGAAAGTAATCGTTGGATTTAAATTTATGGGTGAAATTACTACATACCCTTTGAGTGGTGTAAGTGTTGAACTTGCTGTTGGCCAGGGAAGTGTTGAACCGTGAACTTCATCATAAGCTGCCATATAACTTCCTGTTGAGTTGTTAATTGATGTGGCTGTAGCATCTTCTACCGGACTGGAAACATACCAGTTTCTCCCGGTTGTAAGTTGCTGTTTTACATGGGTTATGGTTGCAAGCGTTGTTCCATTGGTCACATAAGTACCTGAACCGTTGGCGATATCATTGCTGATATTGAAAATTTCAGCAGA
>JBILFS010000383.1:0-2880 GCA_044351455.1 Paludibacter sp.
TTATGAGTATCTGCCTTCAAAAATTAACCGATAATATTGGCAACGCAATATCATTAGGACATTACAGGGGATTATGCACATTATATGCTTACAGAGTTTTAAATTTTCATCCGGATTCATTCGTATTCATTGTGTTTTTTGTATATTTGTATCGAATAAAAAAGTCAATCATGCCCCGGATAATTAACTTTAGCCGGAATGTATATAGTACTACTAACCACACTCTGTATAGGCATACTGTAGCAGAGCAATATTTATTAATATGAAGAACAGGGATATACTTTCTGAGTTTAATAATGTGATTTTTGAGAATGAACACATTAATTTCGGTTTAACAGTAAACTCTGTGGGCTTGAAATCAATTTTACCTGCTGAAAACGTCGACAAAGAAGACAAAGTAACCAGATTAAAATACCAGTTTAAAAAGGGAAGGATTGCTGATGAGTTCAAACTGATATATATCACGCAGGGTTCAGGCTATGTGCGATTTGAAGATCGTGATGATATACAGATTTCAAAAGGAAAAATATTGATGATTTTCCCAAATCAGAAATATCAGTATTATCATCTGGAAGAAACGGAATGGAAGGAATATTTTATAAGATTTGAAGCAGGGGCCGTTTATACACAATTAATCCGATCCTATTTTTTTGATGATAATCAGGTGGTTGATGTTGGATTCAAGGACGAAATGCTGGTACTTTTTCAAAGGATGATTGAGGTGGTGAAAAACGGTTTGAAATCTTCGCAGATATATCTTTCAGGCATGTTGTTACATATCATGGGCTTTATCATCTCGGAAACAAAAAATCATGCCCTGCAAAAAAGGGAAATCAAGATAACGGAACAAGCCAAGGTTATCATGAATGAGAATTTGTATCAGGAAATCAGTATTCAGGAGATCGCATCCAGATTAAATACCGGTTATACAACCTTCAGGATAAATTTCAAAAAGCATACAGGAATGGCGCCTGCAAAATACTTCCACGAACTGAGATTGAATAAGGCTAAACAAATGTTGACAGAAACAACTTTATCGGTGAAAGAAATTGCTTATATGTTGCAATTTTCTTCCACCAATCAGTTTTCTACTTTTTTCAGGAAAAGTCTGGGTGTTTCACCCAAAAGTTTACGAGAGAAGAAATGATAATTATTACCTTATAATTTTTACGGGATTATCTCAATCTGCTTAATGCATCTATTGCCGGGCCTAAAGCGTTCAGCGAATTTTTGATCTCATTCAATACCTGTGTAACTTCCCGGTCGTTATTTGCTTCCGGAGCTCTTCGGAAGTCGTTATAACCCTGTTTCATTTCATCAACCCTGCTGTTCATCTGAGTCAATGTGGATTTTAACTGATCGTGGTTAGTGTTCAGTAAAGCAGGAATTCTATCAAGTTCGGCGATAATCCTGAAGGTTGCGCTTTCCATGGTTCTGACAAACGACTGAGTGCCTGACTGCATACTTTGAGGCAATGAGGCAAAATCGCTCGAAATTTTCAAAAGAGAATGTTCAATCTGACGAACAAGATCGGATGTAACTCCAAGCGTTTTTTCGGGAATTCTGCTGATTTCTCTTGATACATAATCCGTTGTTTTGTCGAGCTGACTGATCACGCCATCCATAACTTTCGACATCTCAGCCAGTCTTTCATCCATTAACAAATTGAATTTCATCAGGATATCTTCAGTTGTGCTTTGATTGACCGGAGCTGTTATTGCTGTATTATCAATGATTGAATAGCCGGTTTCCTCCAGTTGATTCATGAATTTCTGTTCGTAATTCTGAACAAATCCGGAAAGGAACATAGCCAACATACTGAGCACCAACCCTAATAATGTTGTGTCGAACGCAAAGGACAAGCCGGTTGCAACTTTGGCGAGTTCACCTTTAACAAGATTCACATTCTCAACATCCTGAGTTAAAAAACCTGAGAAATCACCTACTGCCATACTAATTCCCAATACAGTGCCAATAAATCCAAGAATTGGCATTGCCCAGATGGCAATTTTTGCCAGCGTATATTTTGATGAGGCTTTATCAGTCTCCAGTTCAGTTTGGTATCTGAAAAGTTCATATACACTTTGGGCGTTTCTGTGCATAGAAAGATATTCAATCAAATAAGAAATTCTGTAGAATGACAAACTATCTTTCGAACCCCTCCAATATCGCGAGATCTCTAAAAGTTCTGAGATATTTGTGTTGTCGGATGTCAGATACGTGCTGTTCGCACTCAATATTCTTCTTTCAAGGGTGATTCTGCCTGCAATGAAAATCAAATCAAAAATTGACCAAAGAAAGAAAAACAAGGTGGCACCGGGAACCATCATGGATAAAACCGAAGCATTTTCAGGTAAAAATAATCTTGGCAAAAACGACCCCCGTTCAAAAAACCCAAGAACGAAGTTATAGAAAATAATTAACAGAATAATGCTGATAAATGGTGGCACAATCAAACGGGCTGTTGTATGATTGTTCATCGGTTTTGGTTTAACAGAATTTACAGGACTGTTTCTGACTGAAAAAGTTCTGTTTTCGCCGGAATTTGAATTGTGATCATTCAATTCGAAATCGTAATCCGGAGCGTATTGTACATTCTTGTCTGATTTCATAGGTCTATGATTATCAATTATTAATATAAGAATTTTTAAGTTTATTGAGGCAAAAATAATTCAGGTGGACCTGCATCTGTATAATTCAGCGGGATGTGAACCGGAAAACTGATTTTGTAAGGATCCCAGCCATTACTGATACCTTTAGCATTCGCAATATTGCGTGCTTCCCTGAAAACATCAATGCTTGTTTCATCACAAACCGCAAATGCAATCCAGTAAAGATCCGGATTAAGCACGTTTATCATTTGTCGGATATTTGAATCAG
>JBILFS010000255.1:0-3908 GCA_044351455.1 Paludibacter sp.
GGCTATTTTCTGCCATTGACCGAAACTCAGCTCCTCTCCTCCCAAAAACTGATTTCCCAGAATAGTATCAACACCCTGAGGCAATTCATGCATCAGAGATTCAATTCCGGCAAAACTGATAGCCTGCTGAATTTTCTCCTTATCCACATTCCTGTTAATTTCCCCAAGCATCATATTTTCCCCGACACTCAGGTTATACAACGCAAAATCCTGAAATACTGCCCCTGAATTCCGGCTAATTTCAGTCTGACCCAATAAAACAGTAGATTGATCATCATACCTGATATAACCATCCACGGGCATATAAAAACCACAAAGTAATTTTATCAGGGTCGTTTTTCCTGAACCATTCTCCCCTACCAAAGCAATCGTTTCACCTGCAGGAATCGTCAGATTGATCCCATTCAAAACATTTCTTTTGCTGGAAGTATACGAAAAAGATAAATTACTGATGGTGATGGCCTTTTTCAAACTAAATGCATGATCAGGTTTTTGAGCAGAAATTTCAGATTCATTGAAAACAAAACCCGTAAAATCCTTCAGAAAAACATGATCCTCAGATATTTGAGACAAAGAACGCAGAAAATCGGATACAGTAGAAAATCCACGCTGAAAAGCAAAAAAGAACATGACCAAAGTCCCGATGCTGATGAGTCCGCCAACATTCAGATAAATCACATAAACAATGGTTGAAAAAAGTAAAATCACAGCCCAGAACTCCACCACAAAACTCTCAATCAATTCCTTCCTTTTAAGTTTTAGTTTATCAGCATAAAGTTCTTCCTGAGCATCAATAAATCTTTTCCGGAAAAAACCACCAAAACCAAAAAGTTTCAACTCCTTGGCAAAAGGCAAAGCAGTAAGAATTCTGTTGAAGTAGTATAATTTTCTTTCAGTGGAACTTTGTTTTTCCTTCAGATGATAATACAATCGTGCAAATCTGATTCTCAGAAACATAGAAGGCAAAACAGCAACCACAATGGCCACAATGATATACCATTTAACCGCAATAAAAATCCCGAGTAATATTAGTAATGAAACAGTTGAACGCACCAGCGACTGCAAATCATTCAACAACTTCAGGGGTCGGTAAGATGACTCCTGTACAGCCCTGTGAATCTTATCCTGTTTCTGTGGATTCTCATAATTTTCCAGTTCCAGAATCTGATGTTTATGATGAAGCAGTTTGTAAATATAACGATTGACCGACTGTGACAATTTTTCGGCGGTATATGACTTTACCTCAGTAAGAATGGCACCCGCAAAAAACACAAAAGCAGTAGCCCCCAGTAAAACCCAAAGATCCTTGTTAGTCCAGATATCAAAAGAAGTATTCTTCGAGATATGATCTATCAGCAGCTTAAAGAGTACGATTAACAACAATGGCATAATACCCTGTAAAACAGCAACAAAGACATTCAGAGTGAAAATGCCGGCAGAGCCTTTGATGATTAATTTTAACTGAGCAAACAGCAGTTTAATCTTTTTCGGAATATCCATTATGTTTCTGATTTTATCCATCATGAAAATAAATTTCAATAACAAACCATGAAAATGAAGATGCAGAAAAGAAATCAGTTTCATGGATGCACTATCAAGCCCATACTTCCTGTTGTTTCTTTCGAAGGAAGATAATTTTCCAACCAATTGATTTTCATCAAATTCAGGATCTTTGAAACCGTTATGATCGCCTCTGGAAGTAAACAAAAATTTACCAACATGATTCCTGCCGATGCCGATGATACGATGTGCGACAAAACTATCACCTTTTCTGAAAACCGCAATATCCCCCTTTTTAAGAGAATCCGGAAAGCATTTCTCCACAAATCCCGTATCACCGGGACGAAGCGTGGGAAACATGCTATAGCCCTTCATTTTCAGTACCAGCACCTTATCATCTTCGATGATTGAAGCAGCCAGCAGGTGTAAATCCTGTAAACTGCTATTTTTATTCATTCGTCCTGATAAAATTAACAACCTCATGATCAGGCACAAACCCAAGATCGAACACCTTAACCTTCGAGCAAAGATCGCTGAAGAAGTCGAGACGCTTCGCCACAAATTTCCGGTCGAAATTATTCTGAATACTGTAAGCCATCACCCTTGAAACAGCCATGGCGCCTGTGATCTCCGACATTCGGTTAACGGGAGAATGACTGATCAGGAAAATCGCATGCAACGGAGCCACTTTAGGTTCATCCGGGTAATACATGGGCGTATTGTAAACCAGGAAGTCCTCCCCTTTCTTGCGGATAATCAATCGATCATCGTTGATAATCGTACAACCGCTTTCTGCCCAGAGTCGCGACATCGTACTTTTGCCCACCCCAGAAAAACCACTGAACATCCTTCCGCGCGTGCCATCAAAGGCACAGGAAGCATGCATCATTACAGCATCAGCATTGAGAGTCAGGTAATGCATCATAATCGGTCCACAAGGATATTTCAGCGGGAAAATTATTGCATCTTCGGCGTACAATTTCCACAATTTCAAATCCGCACTCAGCATAGCAATCTGCTGAATCTCATTAATTTGCGACTGATTATACATCAGAAAAAGGAAATCACCCTCATAATCCAGGATGGTATAAAATTTCTGAACATCGTTAGAAGCCTCAAAAAGCGTTTTACAAGCGGTTAAATCAAAATCAGGAAGATAATTAAAGTAAGAAACCACCAAATCCGGATTATCCTTCGGAGCAGCAATAAAGGGCAAATAACCCTCTTCGAGTTGAAAAACCACATCCGATTGCAAAGTGATATTAAAATCAGCGATACACAAACCTGCAGAATGTCGCATGAAGATTATTTTTTAAGGATAAGCATTTCAATTTTTTCAAGAAAACCAAGAATATCCCTTTCGGCAAGGTCGGAATCGATATCATATTCAGCGATCATCAACGCAATCATCCCGTCCATGACCATATTTTCCTGCACATTTTCCCAGATAAAACGGGCAGAATCGTTGAGAGTAAACATCTCATTCATCCGGGCAATATTTCCCGTGAGCGGAACAAGTACCAGTTCGTCGTTGACCACCCGCGAAATATAATCCGATTTGAGAGTAAATAATTCTTTGAGTTCCATGATTTAATGATTAGTTGAGTTCAAAATAGTATTCCTGCAAAGATAACAAATTTCTGTATTGTAGCCATTATAACTTGATTGCAAAATTAATAAGCTTAAGTGTTAATTTCGTGCAAACGTACACATTTTTGATATCATAAAATGGCAAATACACACAAATATTATATTTAAGATAATATTTTCACTAATGAAAAGCATTTAAGTGCTTTTCTTCAACAGAATTCAACAAAAAAAGCCGGAAAAAATCCCGGCCTTCTTCTGAAAAAAACACACAAAATATTTTACACCATTAAAACATCCTGTTGAAAACTATCACTATTCCTGATTATTCTCGTTTCGTTTGGTCCTTCCGGAGGAGCAGAAGTAAGAATCAATGAAATTTCATTATCGAGCAGCACCTTATGGATTTGCGGACTAACATATTTTTTATTTTCTTTCATGAGTATGTTGAATTACATTATTTTACAATTACCTTAGCGTTTACAGGCTGATTATTGATTTTCGTTGTCACCATATAAACACCCGGAGCAAATACTTTGTTCAGTGTTTCATTATTTTTGGAGAGTTGCTGCGCGTGTACAAGCTGGCCGAAGGTATTGAAAACCTGAACATTCACTTCCGACTGTATCGAATTATTGAAAACACTGATAGCATGGTGAGAGGCATGGACAAAAACTTCAGTAGCCGGACCATTCAGGTTAGTCGTAACACCCGGGGAACGGAAAACCAGACTAAAGCGATCAGCATCATCGGCAACACCGGAGCTGAATGTATAAACATTACCGTTGGTCAAATCAAATTCCGTTTCATTATCTTTCAGG
>JBILFS010000257.1:0-3898 GCA_044351455.1 Paludibacter sp.
TTTCATCATACCCTTTTCAGATGTTTCATTCAGATCGGGAATAACTATCAGACAGGTTTTTCCCTCATAATTCAGAATCTCCTGCGTCACATCATCAAAAGTCGTTGAAAGAATAACAAAATCATGAATGGGTGGCACATAACCTTTTCTGATAACTTCTGTTTGCTGATCTACAAATTTCCATGTTGAATCGGGCAGATTGGTTAATTCAAAGACTTTCTTCACACCCCCTTTTTCATACACAAACTTCACAATTGTAGAATCAGTTTTGGCACCTTCAGGAATCTTCATCGCTTCAATGATGTTAGTACCTTTTTTATAGGGTCTGAAATCAAGTATTGGTTCATGATTCAAGTTGTAAATCATAAAGGCAATACCCGCAACAGCAAAAAAACCAACCATCACCCATTCAATGACAATCAGATAGATAGAACTAAATTTCTTCTGCCAGATGAGTAAAACAATCGTCATGAGCAAAAACACCACATTTTTTGAAAATGTTTGCCAGTTGGTAAGTAACAGTGCATCGCCAAAACAACCACAATCGGTAACAGGATTATTCAGTGCTATATAGAGTGTCAGGGGTGTTACAATCATCATAAATGCAAAAGTAACCCATGCTGTCAACACAAATCTCACCTGAAAAAGCAACATCAACCCAATCAGAACTTCTATCAATATCAGCAACATCGCAGCAGGAAATGCAAGCATCACCAGGTTTTCAAAAAATCCTCCGAATGCAGTCAGATAATCTTCAATTTTATATACAGTACCTTTGGGATCTACTGCTTTTACAAAACCGGAAAATACGAATACAAATCCGACAAACAATCTGATCAGATGTAAAAACAGACCTCCGGTTCCCATCAGACCTGAGGACGATCTTTTTCTGCTATTTCTTCGTTTTTTCAATTATTCTCCTCCATTTTAATCAAACCAAATACTGCATAATTAATCATGTCGAAATAATTGGCATCAATTCCTTCAGAAATAATTGTAACTCCCTGGTTATCTTCAATTTGTTTTGTTCTGTTGATTTTCATCAGAATCAAATCAGTGTACGATTCCATGCGCATCGACCGCCAGGCTTCATCATAATCATGATTTTTGGCCATCATCAGATTCTTGGCTTCGGTGATGTATTTATTGTAAAGTGCCAAAGTTTCTTCATGTGTAAGATCATCATTTTCCGCAACCCCTTTTTCCAATTGTATCAGACCGATAATTCCGTAGTTTACAATTGCAATCAATTCGGAACGTATTCCTTCATCAACTTTTGCAACACCTTTGGTTTCGATACTTCTGATGCGATTGGCTTTGATAAAAATCTGATCGGTTACGGATTTTGGACGCATGATACGCCACGAAACTCCATAGTCCTTCATCTTGCGTGAAAAGATATCACGACAAACATTTGCAACATGATCGTATTGCTGATCGGTTTTTGACATAAAAAATAATTTTCGAGTTGCAAAGATAATAAAAATCAAACAAAAAGAGGCAGCCAAACTGACTGCCTCTGATGATTTATTTGAAAAAAATTATTTCAGTTTTTCGAAATACATGGCAAACGACCGGTACAGGAAATGTGTCCACTTACCAAAAGGTACAATGATCAATGCCCACTGAACCAAAACGGTGAAATGAAACAGATAAATCCACACATTATTTTCCAACCAACCGAAATCCTGAAACAGTTTAACAATGAATGCTGAAAAGCCCATCAGGAGTAACCAGATTACAAAAAACCAATCGGAAGGTTGTGAATTCTTAGCCACAACATGCGATTTTTTAATTCTGTGACGTACAAAATCAATCGTAATGATAAAGATCAATGCACTTAAAACATATCCCAAAACGTGTACAAACAAACTTTCAGTTTGAAACCAATTCAGAAATACAGTAGTGAACAGCAATGAAAGATACGCAATTACAAGTACAAAATGTTCCAGCCAGCGGAAATAATTATCGTCACAACCCAACGCCCTTTTCTGGGTAAACATGTGAATAAACAATTCTCCGATCGACTTCACATATTTCATGAAAGGCACCTTTGTTTTGGGTTTCAGGATGGTATAATACCACATTCTGGCAATATTAGGGAGCAAAATAACAACCCCAACTGTACCAATGGCAATCATTTCAAACATATGTCCCACATGCATCAGGTGTTTCAGATCAAAGTTTACATCTGATGCATATAAAATAACACCCAATAAAGTAAGCACAAATGCTGCTATCGTCAATGGCAGTGATTTATACAACAATCCGGACAAACCTGTCCAGTCGTATTTAGCTGTCAGCCACCTTCTTAAAGCCATCATCAACTCACCCGGATTGGCCTGACGCGGACAATTAGTCGAACATTCACCGCAATAATAACATTGCCATGGCTTTAAGGATGCTTTTAATTCATCTTCAAGTCCGAGCGCACTATAGCGAACCATTTCCCTGGGAAATGAACTTTCAGTTGTTGACAGAGAACAGATTGCAGTACAATTACCACAATTGAAGCAGGCACTGAAATCTTTCTCTCCGTATTTATATAATTCTGATGCGAAATCAGGATTTATTCTGGCCATTTCTTATTTGTTTTTAATTTTGTAATAAAAATATTCTTCTTTCTCATTGGTGCCAGCGGGTAAAACGATGCCGTACTTATTCATGGTCATCAGGTGATAAGTTACCAAATCACTGTTGATTTTTGAATTTTCAGCAATTTGAAGGATGGTATTTTTCTCATCCTGAATACCTGCAAGAATATCTTTCCAAAGTTGGGGATACTCCTTCATCTGGGTTGTTTCAGTATCATCAATCTCCTCAACACCTTTTTCTTTTTCCCTGATGTCGAACTTCATTGTGAATCCATCAATCATCGCTTCAATTTCATTATCAGTATATTTGGCTACCTCGATGGCATTTTCAGGACATACAGGGGCACAAATTCCGCAACCCGTACAAACTGCTTTATTGACCGCAGCAATCCGTTTTCCATCAACTTCCACTTCTTTCAAAGCTGTATAATCGCAAACATCGGCACATTTTCCGCACCAGGTACAGGCATCGGCATTGATACGGGCAATGATTGGATCAACGGAAATTTTATCCTGCGATAACAAAGCACTAATTTTTGCTGAAGCAGCTAAAGTAGATTGAACAGACTCAGAAATATTCTTTGGCCCCTGACAGGAACCTCCGATATACACCCCCTTTATAACTGTATCAACCGGTTTTAACTTTGGATGAATTTCATTGAAAAATTTATCATTACCAACAGGAATTTTCAGATGTTCGGATATCTTTACAGCATCTTCTCTGGCAACCATTCCTGTTACCAGCACCACCATATCCACAGGAATTTCGATTTCCTTTTTAGCTGTAAGATAATCTTTCACTTTGACCATCAATCCCTTACCTTCTGTCTGAACAACGGGAATTTCCTTTTCTTCATATTTGAAATACAAATCGCCCTGTTTTGAGGAATCATCATACATGATTTCCTGTTTTCCGTAGGTACGAATATCTCTGTAGAGATGGTATGTTTTAATATCACCGTATTTTTCCTTGATTTTCAGCGAAGTATGAATGGTTGCTGAACAGCAGGCACGGGAACAATACTTATTATCACCCTTTATCTGACGACTACCCACACAATAAATAAAGGCCACATGTTTAATTTGTTTTCCATTATAAATCAATTTTTCGGGAGATAATGCAGTCAGTCTGTTGAATTCCGGTAAGGTCAGCACATTGGGTAATGTTTTATATCCAAACTCACCTTCAGCAGGTTTATAATTATCGTAACCAGTTGCAACCAATACCGATCCTACAATGAGCGACATGGTTTCCTCCTGTTCATTTAAATTGAGTGTGGAAGCAAATTTTGCCACAAAGTCAG
>JBILFS010000258.1:0-3863 GCA_044351455.1 Paludibacter sp.
CTTTCAATGTCAACGATGATGATGATGGTAAAATGGCTCGAAAGGGTTGCAAAATAAAAGTTCCGGAATTTCTTAATCATAAAAAACACCTTAAAAGCATGCCGCTCTTAAGGTGTTTTTTTATCTGTCAAATCAATTTTAAAATGCTTGTGTTAGTTTATTTATTGTTGTAAGCCTGTTCGTGAACACTTGCAACAGCCCTACCCGAAGGATCAACCATTTTCTTAAATGCCTCATCCCACTCAAGCGCAATTGGAGTTGAACATGCTACAGATGGTACTGAAGGAACACATTTTGCAGCAGAATCAGAAGCAAAATGTTCATGAAAAATTGTTCTGTAGTAATACTCTTCTTTTGTCATAGGAGGATTAACAGGATAAGTTTCATTTACTTTAGCCATCATTTCATCTGTAACTTTCTCTGAGGTTAAGGCTCTTAAGGTGTCAATCCAGCTATAGCCCACGCCATCGGAAAACTGCTCTTTCTGTCTCCAGGTAACACTCTCCGGCATATAATCTTCAAATGCTTTTCTGAGTATCCATTTCTCCATTTTCCCTTTTCCTGCCATTTTATCCTGAGGATTCAATCTCATGGCCACATCCATAAATTCTTTATCAAGGAAAGGAACACGTCCCTCTACACCCCAGGCCGCTAAGGATTTATTTGCCCTCAGACAATCGTACATATGTAATTTTTCGAGTTTGCGAACGGTTTCCTTGTGAAATTCTTCCGCATTTGGTGCTTTGTGGAAATATAAATATCCACCAAAAATTTCATCTGCCCCTTCACCCGACAGCACCATTTTTACTCCCATAGATTTGATAACCCTGGCAAGTAAATACATCGGTGTACTGGCTCTGATTGTTGTAACATCATATGTTTCAATGTGGTATATTACATCTCTGATGGCATCAAGTCCTTCCTGAACGGTAAAGTTAATTTCGTGGTGAACAGTACCAATGTAATCTGCAACTTTTCTGGCTGCAGCAAGGTCGGGCGATCCAATCAAACCAACAGCAAAAGAGTGAAGTTGTGGCCACCATGCTTTTTCTTTATTGCCTGATTCAATTCTGAGTGCCGCAAATTTCTTAGCTACTGCCGATATGATTGAAGAATCCAAACCTCCGGATAACAAAACACCATAAGGTACGTCGGCCATCAACTGGCGTTCAACGGCATCTTCCAGGGCCTGACGCAATTCATCAATGCTGGATTGATTGTCTTTTACATTTTCAAACTGCATCCAATCGCGTGAATACCATTTAGTTGGAGCAACATCTTCTGAATAATAATACTGGCCGGGAAGGAATTCTTCAATTCTTGAACAGTATCCATCCAACGCTTTTAATTCAGATGCAACATAATAATTTCCATTATCATCCCAACCCTGATACAAAGGAATAATACCGATATGATCACGACCAATCAGAAATACATCTTTTTCAGTATCATACAAAGCAAAAGCAAATATTCCGTTTAAATCTTCCAGGAAGTCTTTTCCTTTTTCTCTGTACAAAGCCAGAATTACTTCGCAATCCGACTGAGTAAGAAATTCATATTTCCCTTCAAATTGTTTTCTGATTTCCTGATGATTATATATTTCCCCGTTAACAGCTAAAACAAGTTTTCCATCTTTGCTGAATAAGGGTTGTTTCCCCGATTTAGGGTCTACAATTGAAAGACGTTCATGAGCAAGAATAGCCTTTTCACCAGAATACACACCCGACCAATCCGGACCGCGATGTCTGATTTTTTTTGACATTCTCAATATCTGGGGACGTAGCAAATCAGCATCTTTTTTAATATCAAAAGCACATACAATTCCACACATATATTTAATTTTTTTATTTTAATGAATTATGGATGTCTTCAGCAGTTTTTCTTCCGGCTGCAATAGCTCTTACAACCAAACTTGCACCAATAGCAGCATCGCCGGCAGCAAATACTTTTGCAACGGAACTTGTACTTTTTCTATCGGTTGCAATATTACCACGGGCATCGAGTGAAAGTCCTAACTCTGTTACCAAACCTTCGTGAACAGGATGAACAAAACCCAGGGCTAAAAATACCAGGTCAGCTTTAATTGTTTCTGTTTTTCCTGTTGGTTTCATATTCCAGCGACCACCGGCATCTTTTGTCCATTCAACTTCCTCCACAATAACTTCTTCCACCTTTCCATCTGAACCGTTGAATGCCACTGTATTCAAGCTCCATTTCCGTTCACAACCTTCTTCGTGAGAACTGGAGGTTTTCAATACATTCGGATAATTTGGCCAGGGAGTATCCGGATTTTTGCCTACCGGAGGTTTTGGTAAAATTTCAATCTGAGTAATTTTAACCGCACCATGACGTACTGATGTTCCAACACAATCAGAACCGGTATCGCCACCGCCAATTACCAAAATATGCTTGCCTTTGGCATTGATAATACTTTCCTGAGGAACGTTTTCACCCATAATCAACTGATTCTGCTGACTTAAAAACTCCATGGCATAATGAATGCCTTTAAGTTCACGACCTTCAGGTGTTATATTTCTTGGATGTCCTGCGCCGATAGTTAAACATACGGCATCAAAACCTGTCATGATTTCCTTTCCTGAAATATCTTTTCCAACTTCACAGTTGTTTTTAAAAACAACTCCTTCTGCTTCCAGTTGTGCCAAACGACGATCAATAACTGTTTTGTTCAGTTTGAAATTCGGAATGCCGTAACGAAGTAATCCGCCGGGTTTATTGTCTTTTTCGAATACTGTAACAGTATAACCTTTACGGGCTAATTGTTGTGCTGCTGCCAGGCCTGCAGGACCCGAACCGATTACAGCAATAGTTTTTCCGTTCAGAGTTTTTGGTGGACGGGGTACGATATGACCTTCATCAAATCCTACTTCTGATATTGCAGCTTCATTTTCACGAATTGTCACAGGTGCATCGTGAAGTGCCAACACACATGCTTTTTCGCAGGGTGCCGGACAAATACGTCCTGTGAAATCGGGGAAGTTATTTGTTTCGTGCATATTGTCGATGGCTTCTTTCCAGCGACCTTTGTACAACAAGTCCTGCCATTCAGGCATTTTATTGCCCAGCGGACATCCCCAGTGACAAAACGGAATGCCACAATCCATACAACGTGAAGCCTGAAGTTTGCGGTCTTCCCGATTCAGAGTTTGTTCTACCTCGCCAAAATCGTGTATGCGATCCTGTACCGGACGATAGCCGGCATCCTTGCGAGGGATCATTATAAATGCTTTTGGATTTCCCATATATTTTGTAAACCATTACCATCAAAAAGTGGTCGGGTTCTTTTTTTAAATTGATACTTTTTTAATTCTATTGTAATCCCGGTTTATTATCTTTAAAGATTAAACCCTTAATAATCACGCTCAACCTGAGCAATTTTACGATTGATCTCTGCCATTTTTTGTTCCTGGATTACTTTCTTGTATTCGATAGGAATAACCTTGATAAATTTATCGCGGTAATCCAACCAGTTGTCAAGAATGCGTTTTGCCAGTTCACTTCCGGTGTATTTGTAATGATTTTCAATCAGTGTTTTCACTTCTTTGTTGTCATGACTATCCTCAATAAGTGATAATTCAACCATCTCCATATTACAGAAGAAGTCGAAATCGCCAGCTTCATCAAGTACATAGGCTACACCACCACTCATACCAGCTGCAAAATTTCGTCCGGTGGTACCCAATACTACAGTAACACCACCTGTCATATACTCGCAACAGTGGTCACCAGCACCTTCAACAACCGCTTTTGCACCAGAATTACGTACACAGAATCGTTCTCCTACCACACCATTGATATACACATCACCTGAAGTTGCACCATAAAGCAGGGTATTTCCGGCAATG
>JBILFS010000013.1:0-13506 GCA_044351455.1 Paludibacter sp.
CGGCAAACAATGTAAAGTTCATTGGGGTATAACCTGTTTTCCAATCGGTTGATAATACAGGGTTTGGATATGGATTTTGCTGTAAACTCACATTAGGTACACCACTTAAGATAGTTGTTGAAGCAGACTTTATTTTAATTGGTAGCACATAAAGTGTTTTAAATGTATTTGAATCATTAAAGAATGCATCAGTCAAATTAACTCTCAGAAGTCCTGAGAAACTACCCTTTGGTATAACAATAGTTGAATCACTTGTTGTAACCAGATTGTAGTAGCTTGATGGCATCATTTTTACGGTCGTTAAAGTGCCATTGGGATCTGTTACCTGATAGGCATTTAAATAATTCAAATACTCAGGTGCAAGTCCAAATTTGACATTCCAATCTTTATCATTTGCATACATTCCACCAATACCAGCGCCTATGTTGAATGCGTGTTGCAAATCGATGGAGTTATCCACGGTAGATTCTCCTAAAACAAGGGTACGAACCGGATATTGATAGGGGAAGTAAACGGACTGTGTCGTATAGTTCGGAAAATTGTTCGGGTCGTTGGTACAACCCGAAATCAAAAACACAGCTAAAATTGAGCTTAATATCTTTTTTTTCATTTGTATGTTTTTTTTTGACTAATCAATTACCAGCCTTGGTTTTGTATTATGTTATATTTTAAAGTTTCGTTATAGGGAATTGGACCATAAATCATATAAGGTTGAAAAGAGCGTATTTCCAATTGAGGAATAGATGTAAATTCAGTGGCTGTTGAATTAATTGAAACAGCAGAAACCGGTTCATTTAGTTTGCTTAACCCAACTGCATCAGATACTCCGTTTACCCATCTTCTCAAATCCCAAAAACGGTGACCTTCGAAACAAAGTTCTATACGGCGTTCGTTATGAATCAACTTTCTGAAATCATCTTTTGATGTAAGGGTTGAAGTATAAGCCGTTCCAATAATTCCTGCTCTGGTACGTATAGCATTTATTACCTGACGGGCAGTAAAACCACCAATGGCTAAATCAGGACCTCCAACTTCATTGGCTGCTTCTGCAAAGTTAAGTAAAGCGGTTGTATAACGCGCATATACATATGTGTGGGCTACACTTGTAAGCTTCGCAGTAGCTAACGCTGACAGCGTTCCTTCGTTCATTAATTTACGCATATAATAAGATGTTCTGGTAGAAGTTACTACAGAATCTTTGGCATCTATTGTATTACCTTTTGCAGTTCTGATAGTTGTTACAGTGCCTGTGGTTTTGGCTCCGTCGTAATAAATATACATGGTCAAACGTGGGTCTCTGTTGATATATGGCGTTGCAGCAACGTAAATAGCAGATCCGGATTTTATTGGATAACCATTTTTATCAGGAAAACAATCCACTAAATTCTGAGAAGGATTAATCTGACCTTTTCCTAAAAGAGATGGAGGAAAATTATTTGATTCTCTGGTTGAATTTAACCTGCTGTTTGTTGTGTACCAAAAACATTCAGTATATGAATTCAGGTAGGCTAAATCCATCTGAAGATAGAATTGTGCATCCTTTGCCACCATTTTTGTTAAACCACTATTGAGAGTCATTACATCCGCGGCATATTGTGCAGCTTGTTGCCATGTAACACTACTTGCTGCAAAGGCAGGACTTGCTGCTGTTAATGCTACAGATGATTTTATCAACTTAACGGCTTTCCCATTGATACGATTGGCAAACTGAACGCCAAGAACGCGTTTTTGATTCGCACTTAAACCTGCGTCAGAATAAATTAATGGCAAGTTATTAAATGCCGAATCACAATCATCGAATATTTGTTTTACACATTCGGCATAGGTATTTCGAGGCAACTGACCCTCGGCTATGGTCTTAATAACCGAGGTTACGATAGGATAGCCCAATAAATTAGCATTTGCATCAATTCCGCCAACCTTTTTCAGCAATTCCGCCCCACAATATGCACGCAACCCATAAGCTTCACCTTTAAGGCGTTTGATATACATTGCATTTAAAGTATCACCTTTGTTATCAGTTTGTAAAGTCCATTTCACTTTATCTACATTTGCTAAAAAGTCGTTTATCTGAGCAAAGTTAGTATACATGTCGTTATAGTTACTCAAGGGATTTTGTATGGATGTCCAACCACCGGTTGCCATTACAACAGTTTGGTCGTTTAATAAATTGGTAACCATATCATCAGTTGCCCAATCATCTTTGGCGTTATATTCAGTTGGTAGATTTGAATAAACGGCCAACAGTACGCCCTCAGCTGATTTAGGAGAAGACCATGCAATCTCAGGAGTTAATCGGCTGTCTTCATTGCTCTCAGTCAAAAAATCGGCACACGAAGTCAGTCCTATCAACAAAGCAGCAAAGGGAACAATAAATTTACAAATATATTTCAGTTTCATATTTTTTTGTATTTAAAATGATGCACTTAGTCCTACAGAAAACGTTCTATTTTGAGGATCTGATTGATAATTCAATTTCTGAATTTCCAAATCTTTAGCAATAGTCAATAAGTTGTTAGCTCTACCATAAAGTTTTAAACCAGAAATGGCTGAATTTTGCTTAAATTTAAAGTTATAACCCAGCTGTACTACAGCAAGTGAGAAATTACTTTTATCATACATCCAAAAGCTTGAATTGTTGTAATTGTTTGATCCATTACTTAAACTCAAACGAGGATAGGCAGCATTTGGATCAGGATTCAATGGGTCGAAAGCTCCTAATGCAACTGTAGAATACATAGCTGAAGTTCCTTTAAACCAGTAATAACTTGAATTGGTAAAACCTTTGCCTCCCATTTGTCCAATAGCCAATGTATAAAGTTGCCAATTACCATACTTAATATCCAAGTCAAAACTAACTATTTGATTATTTCCACTCAACCCTAACACATTTCTGTCGTTTGCATTTATTTTACCATCATTGTTATAATCCACATATTTAATATCACCAGGCCTTACATTGCCATAAGTTGGAGTTGGTAATGCAGTCAAAAGTTTACCTGAGTCGTCGAAATCGGAAGGCATGTACAATCCGGCAGAGGTCAATCCCCACAGTGAATTACTACTTGTTCCAACCTGTTTAAGGTGCATATTGATTGGCAAATTATATACTGGCTCATCAATCTTAGTTATTTTATTAGCTGAATACATATAATTTGCACCAACTGTTATTGAAAATGTACCTACTTTTTCGGTGTGTTTGACACCTACTTCTATGCCTTGATAAACAGTTGAATTAAAGTTTTCAAAAATAGGAATACTTCCCAAAGTAGATGGAGAGTTATTCGTCATTTGTGTTACAACATTCCCATTTTCACTGTTGAAATAAGAAGCCTCCAGCCATGTTTTGTTGTTAAACATTGAAAGATCAATACCAGCAACAAATTCTTTTCTTGTTTGCCAGCTAATATTGCTTCCAAAAGAGTTTATTAATACTTGTGCATTTGTTGCAGCACCATTTCCATAAACATAGTTACCCGAAGTTGAATAATTTGTTTCGTATAAATAGTAACCATTATAATTACCAATAATCCAGTTGTCATTCTGAAGTACACCATACGAAGCACGTAATTTTAAATAATCAATTGCCTTTATGTCTTTCATGAAATTCTCCCTGGAAGCAATCCAACCCAACCCAACTGAAGGTGCTATTCCAAATTTATTGCCTGTTGGCAATTTTGAACTTCCCTGCGATAATAATCCAACATCAAATAAAAAACGTTCTTTGAATGAATAATTCGCTTGCAAACCAAGTTTTACGTTTTTATTTTGTTGGAAAATCGCATTTTGTGTGTACTGATTAAACGATCCAACCAATACAGCTGCTATGGCATGATCTCCAAAAGTACGGTCATAATTCAGCGACACATATCCTGCAATTGTCCTGTCGAAATAAGTTTGTGTATTTGTTTGCTGAGAGGTTTTATTGTCGACACCTACTTGTGTTACAGGGAAATTTCCAAGCGTATCAACTACACCCATTTGATAGACAGAATATTTATGAAGAATGGATTTCTGATAGGTATTATTGAAATTTAAACTGAACAAACCTTTTGCAGTCAGGCCTTTGGTAATGTCTTTCAAATTCATATCAAAACCGGTATTGAATTGCATAAAGCGATTCATGGTCATGTTGCTTCCTGATCTGGTCATATCTCCCAATAAACTTGTTTGATACACACTGGACCCACCTAAAACATATTGTCCATCAATTAAACTAGACGCTGGAATAATTCCCGGATTTGTAATCCGCGAAACCGGGATTAATAAAGTTTGTGTATTAGGCAAATAGGTAGAAGCTTTGCCCCAATAATCCAGATTAATAGAGCCGTCAGTATTATATGTATTCACATTAGGTAAATTGGTAATATCAAAAACTCCCACTACTTCCGAATTCATTTTCAACCAACTATTTACTTTAAAATCTACTTTCCCATGAATATTCATTACATCACGCGAATCATTATTCCCTATTTTTGTCCAACCAGCACTATGATTCAAACCTAAATTTAAGAAATACTGTGTGGTTGTATTACCACCTGACAATTCACTATAAACATTGGTATAGTTAGTCATACTTTTCACATAATCACTGCCGTAATAATCATTATTAGGATACAAAACAGGATCTGCATTATTCAGTGAGTCATATTTCATAGCTTGAGGATACTTTGGCAATGCCAATGCGGTTCCGGCAAATGAAGCATCGTTTTGTTGGGCTTTGTTGTATGCTGTCATGTATTGAGTAGCATTCAAAAATTTGGGGTATTGTAATGCCTGCATTACGCCTTGTTCAACATTCACTTTTGCAATTTTTTTGTTGGCAGTTCCGCTTTTAGTTTTTACTAAAATCACGCCCTGATCGCCTTCGGCACCATAAAGCATACGTGAAACAACATCTTTTAAAACAGTGATTGATTCAATTTCAAGCATGTTAACATAAGTTTCATCGCGCTTTATGCCATCAATAATAACAATGGATGTTCCTAAACCGTGTATATTCTTACCTCCCGTCATGCCCGGAACTTTACCATAGATTGCCGATGCTAAGCTAAAACGTGTATCACGATCCAGTTCTTTTTCCGGGTCAATTGCTGAAACTGAACCTGTTGTTCTGTAATGTTGAAGTGTTTGATAGGGTAATACTACAACACCATCAATATTTGCAATTCCAATAGTTGATAATACCACTCTGTTCAACTTAGAATTAAATTGAGTTTCGTTGATCGATACTTTTTTATAACCATCTAATTCAAACAACATGGTTGAACCTTGGTTTATTTCAAGACTGAATTTACCATCAGCATCTGTATATGTTTCATCAGCTCCTTCATTAGCAGTAACAAGTACACTTGATGCAGGATTTCCTTTCTCATCAAAAACCTGACCTGACACTAAATTTTTAATTACTTTTTTTGTCGGTTTCTGAGTTTTATAATCAGCAATTGACGATTCGTTATTTTTTTCTTTTTTCTCTCTTTTTTGAGCCGATAGTGGCAATACCAAAAAAAGGCATAGCAATATAGATAATCTATTTATATGTTTTTTCATTGTTCTTTCTTTTTTAAGTAATTAGTTACCAACCGGTATTTTGAGGAAATGAAACATACATTTGCGTTAAAGCCAATGGAAATGGCATCCAATAATGCTTAGCTTCGAAAACTCGAGTTGCAATGGATTTCCGGGTAAATGATGTGGGAGTCCAGTTTTTATCAAATTGCAGATCATAAACAGGAGTTTGATTGAATTTCTCGCCTAGTTTCCATCTGCGTAAGTCGTACCAATACCTTCCTTCAAAGGTCATTTCTACCGCATTTTCGTTTAGCACTAAGCGGGTAAATGCTCCCGGTCCACCTGTAGCAGCTAACCCTTGATAAGCTGTGGCATCCGCAGTAGCTAGTGGAGCTGTAATTGGGTTGCCATTGTATGTTGCACCCTGATATGCGCGTTGTCTGATTACATTTACTGCATCTACAGCTGTCAAATCAGCACCAGGCGCTTTAGCAGTAGCACTACCATAACCTTCATTCACTGCTTCAGCATATATTAAAAAAATCTCGGCCAAGCGCATCAACGGTACCATAAACTGAAAGTTGTTATATGCGTTAGCTCCTGTTAATGCTGCATCATAAGCATTTACTCCTTTCGGCCAAAATTTACGAATAATATAGGGAGTAAGACTGGTTGCTTTGGTTTGACCAACTCCTCCAACTCCACCCGACGAAAATAAAGCCAATATAGTTTTTGTTGGATCTAATCCTGCATTATCACGGTCAACATAAATACTGCGTCTGAAACGGGGGTCTCTGAAATCCCAACGCTTACTATTATCGCTATCATATTCGGGTTTATACAAAGTACCATCAGCCATTTCGAAAATATCGGTATAATTTTGGGTAACCGTTTGCAATTGAACTCCACCAAATACTGCAGGATCAGGCACATGAATTCGACCAACTCCACCTGTAAAGTTTGCTTTTCCTTTTGTGTATCTGTATTTTCCCCAAATTACTTCCTGTTTCCAGGGACTTGTTCCATCAGTTGTAGCAAACATTTGATCGTATTGACTCCAGGGCATTAAATCACATGCTTTCGTAGTACCATCTGCCATGAATGTGGTTCTGCTCAGGTTAATTAGCTCCCAGGCAGCATCAGCCGCTCTTTTCATAAAGCCAGGATCAACTACTGCTGCATTGCCAGAAGCTTCATTCATTAATGGCGAACCGGCATAAAGTAAAGCTCTTGCTTTATATCCTAAAGCAGCAATTTTTGTAGCATGTCCTCTATCGGTTATATCATTTGGCCAATAGGCAGGTAAGTATTTTATTGCAGAGTCTAAATCCTGAACAAGGTATTCAGTACATGCCTGATAATTCTTTTTACCTTTATACTCGTAAAAACGTGGCATTTCCAACTCACCATCACCCATTACCGTATTAATGTATGGAATTGATCCCCAGGCAGATAATAGTTCGAAATGAAAATAAGCCCTGAAGAAATAGAGTTGACCTTTTATAAGTGCTTTCTGATCATCAGTAGCTGACGATTGCATCAGAAAATCAAGATTATTTATTCCAATATTGGCTTTTCTGATTCCCGGCCAACAATAACCCCAGATTCCCCGGGCAACATTCCTTGATCCATCTCCAAAAAAACCCCTGGTCATCCAACTGGCGTAATCACCAATAATTGCCCGGTTACCAGTTGTAGAAGCTAATACACCAATGGCTTCACCTCCAAAACAACCGTCAGATGCCTGCATATCCATTGGGTCTGTCACATTGATATAGATTTGATCAGTATATGCCTGAAAAGAGCTATAGTTTCCAAAAATATCGGCTTCGGATTTGGTTGACTCAAGTGGTGGGGTTAAATAGTCGGTACATGCCGAAAACATACTTGTTGCTATTACCGCTATAATATAATATTTATATTTTTTCATTGTAAAATAATTTAAAAAGTGAGACTTAAGCCCATGTTAATATTCTTCGAATTCGGATAAACATTAGTGCTGGGGTTAACTCCTTCAATATCTACTGCCAGTTTACTCCAAAAAAGTAAATTATTTCCATTCATATAAAATCGCATATTCTCAATTAAAAATTTCTTTGAAAATGCTTTTGGTACTGTATAACTAATTTCGGCCGTTTTTAAACGCAAATAAGATGCATCATAATTCATACTGGATCCATATCCTAAAGTATTATTTCCTTTAAGTGATGTTCTTCTAATTGATAGTGAAGGATAGTCAGGGCTGCCGTTTTGATATTCTGGTTGGTATGTTCTATCTAATGTAAGTTGAGTAATAGTAGGAGAGTTGTTAATAAACTCAAAAGTCATCCCTTGCATCAAAGTTGCATTATATACTCCATAAAACTGAACCATGATTGAAAATCCACGATAATCACCACCTAATGAAAATCCGTAGGTGTTTTGTGGATAACTTGAATAACCATTGGGAGCAGAGTCATATTTATCAATTACCCCATTTGAGTTAAAATCAACCAAATAAATATCACCCGGAATACCGTTTTTATTATTTCCTATTGAACCATCATAACCGGCAACAGTGTACATTTGATCCCAACTGGTCATAATACCTGAAGTCATAAGTGTATTATTCTGATTGATAGCATACCCTGCTTGTTTTTGATATTCTGGCGCTAATTCAGGATCTGCTTTACTAACTATTTTATTAATTGCTTGTGTCCAATTGTAAGATGCCCAAAGATTTACTTTTCCAAATTTCTTTTGCAATTTAAAATCTAATTCCATGCCACGAGAGTCAATTATACCCAGATTTGATGGAGGAGCAGTAGCACCAACATAAACAGGATAAGCAGTAATTGTAGATCCTACCATTAAAACATTCCAACGATGTTCGTTAAAGAAATCGGCCGAACCTGTAAATAAGCCATCGAACAAGCCAAGTTCAACTCCAATATTTTGTTTTCTGGCCATTTCCCACTGTAAGTTAGGATTTCCGGGAGTGCCTTCAAGATAAACCGGATTTGGCAATTTATTATCCGTAATGTTTGAATAATAGGGTGAATATCCAAAGTTTGGATAACCAAATTGTTGGAATGCACCATCAGCAGTTCCAGCCCTATCCCAGTTTCTCCACGTTGTTAAATAACCCCATTGAATCCCTTTCAAATTATCATTTCCCACTAAACCAAGCGAGTATTTTACTTTTAAATTTGATATTTTTGGAATATTGTTTTTTAAGAATTTTTCTTCCGAGATTCTCCATCCCAATGCCAACGAAGGGAAAAGTGAGAATTTATGCTCAGGTCCAAATTGATCTGATCCATTGTATGCTGCATTTACTTCGGCTAAATATTTTTCATCGTAGTTATAGGTTACACGAGAAACCCAATCTTCACGTTTAACCGGCCATGCTGTGCCTGAAACAGCTTCTTGTCGGCTAAACAATGCCAATGCACCAATATTGTTTTTTCCAAAACTTCTGTTATAATTCAACGAAATGTCATAATATACCCGTCTTTGAGTTCCTCCTCCTGTAGTTTCAGAATTGTAACCTAAAGGTGTTGGAAAAACATCAAAACCATCGGTTCCAATAGTTGGTGAGGTTGTTACCCAGGTATTTGTTGGAATATCAAATCTCTTTGTTACAACATTTTCATTGTCAGTAATATCTACACCGCTTGTAGTAAAGTAATTATCATAGGAATATTTTGCTTTAGCTGTTAAACCTTTGGTAATAAAATCCAATTTTTGGATAAGTTCAAAATCACTTGTAAATGAAGTACGACCTGTAGATTTTGTTCCTGAAATTTGTAATATGCGAAAAACATTAGTTCCATAGATGTCTGAAGTCGCCTCGTCGGAACCATATATGCCATCAGGATATACTGGTATTGATGTAGGAGTGTGTCTGTAAATACCATTCGCTATAGGACCAATACCAGAACCCGGTGCTTGTTGTTTGCCATAAAATCCGGATAAGTTAACCTTAAACTGGGTTGTTTTTGACAAGTTAAAATCAAGATTTGTGCGAAAATTATATCTTTTGTAATTAAATTCCGGCGTGTAACCTTTGGAATTTGGAACCGATTTTAAGATGTCGCCATCGGCAACATACGAAATTGAAGTAAAATATTTCACAAAGTCAGTTCCTCCGGAAATATTGATAGCGTATTTATCCGTTTTGGTATAAGGGCGTAACATATACGATGCCCAATCTACATCCGGATATTTCAATGGGTCGGTTTGATCTCTATAATAACCTAAAATTCTATCGGGAGTATAATAAGTATTCCAATTAGCCTGAGGCATAGGCAAAGGTAATTCATTTACCAATGCATAATTTCTGGCTAACAAGGCATCATAAGATCCTAATTGTTTTTCTACTCTTGAAACAGATTTAAAAGCTGAATTGATCTCAAGGTTTACTTTAGGCTTACCAACATTTCCTTGTTTAGTAGTAATCAGTATTACTCCGTTAGCACCCCTTACACCAAATACTGCTGTAGCAGATGCATCTTTTAGTACAGATACTGAAGCCACTTCATTCATGTCAACATCATTCATTCTACGCTCAACTCCATCCACTAAAACGAGGGGCGATGCATCGTTCCATGTATTCATACCACGAATTAAAATCAACGGATCTGAACCAGCGCCTCCTCCAGGAGTTCCTGCAGGGGTAAGAACAGTAATACCGGGCATAGCACCACTCAATGCATTCGCCATATCAGTTACACCACCTCGTGTTTTTAACGCTTCACCGTTTGTTTGTGCTATTGAGCCCACCACGCTTTGCTTTTTCTGGCTGGCATAACCCACAACCACTACTTCATCAATTTGTTTAGTAATTGGTTGCATTTGAATTTTCATAATTTTGTTTTCAGCGTCCAATTCTTTCGTTTCGTAACCAATGTAAGAAATTATGATCTTCGATTTTACATTCAAAACCATTAATTCAAATTGTCCATCAAGGTCGGTAATTGTACCATTTGTTGAACCTTTTTCTAAAATACTAACACCTATCATTGGTACATTAGTTTCATCCAATATTATTCCTTTAATAGATTTTTTCTGATGTGTGACTTCTGTTGGTTTTTGAACTTGATTGCTTGCCTTAAGATGAGGCGAAAATCCCCAAAGCATGATAAGTAAAACCACAAAATAATACTTCCTGGATGATAAGATAGTATTTCTACATTGATTTGATTTTAAAGTCATTATAATATTATTATTAAGATTAGTTTTATATAAAGTTGAACCTTTTAGATTCAAATAAATGTTGTTCATGAAATATATTTCAAAGTAACAGTAAAAATAAAAAATACACCAAACAAAAAGGTGTCATTTATAAGGTGAATATGTGTCAAACTTACATAATGCTACTATCATATGGCTTATCCGGATTATTATCTTTCCTGTTTTGAATCTAATTCAACCAAATTTGCCCTCAAACATATATTCATAAATGCAGCCGATGTCCAAAGTTGCGAACCAGAACCAGAAATTAAACCAGAAGGAAGTTGTACTTTTTCGTGGAATGAACCAAATCCACCCCATTCCGGATTTTTTTTTGGGTCTAATTTTGTTCCCATAGTTCTCGCAAGCAAGGCAGCATTGTAACTCGTATAATCTTTACCATCGGCTATTTCTTTGGCTATCAGAAAAAAAGTGTCGCAAAATGGCCATGAAGCTTGATTGTGATCGCCTTTATTTTCCATAAAAGGATACTGAAGAGGTGTTCCAAATTCGGATGTAGGATAGTTTTTGATAGCTTTTATTGCTGCTTTACCCTCAACAATACCAAAAATAATTGCAAGTGCAGTACCCAGATTATGCTGGTTTGGCATTACTTTACCATATCTGTCTTTATAATATGTAAACGTACCATCAGGTAGGATTAATTCTTTTATAATGGCAGCTTTTAGAGCTTTGGCTTTTTGATTCCATGCTTTTGATTCATCGGGTAAATTACATTTTTTGGCTGCATTTGCCATAGATAATAATGCTTTGTAATAGAGACAATTGGTTGATGTGCTTTTCAACAAAACGCAATCAGCTTGCGAATATCCTTTGGGATATGCACTGGATTGTATATCATGAAATGTATTTTGAGCTTTATAAAGCCCATCGGTTTTATCAAACCATGGTGCATAAAAATCATCAAAATTCTTTTTTCCATTGTTGTAAAACCATTTCCAATCAGCCACTTCAGGATGAGATTTGAATAAATCATCAACAGCCCAAATCCACACCACATCGTCAGTACGACGAGTTATGCTGTTGCTCTTGTATTGAGCCATCACCTCTGTTTTGTCTTCGGCTATTATTTCCCAGGGGGCATCAATTTCTTTAATAACTTCTTCTCTGGAGACTTTATATCCCAATTTGGAAACAACATCTCTTGTTACCCTCAATGATTTCATCATCTCATTTGGATAAAGTGCATTTAACCCTAAAATTCCTGCAAAAGCTATATCGCGCGTGTAAACACGATCAGTGTAGCGTCTTCCAGCTGCAAAATAAGTTCCATAATCATTAGTTATCAAATTTAGCTCAACATCATGAAGGGCGATTTTCCACATTTTCTGAGTCAGTGGAGTTGCATTCTTTTTTAATTCAATACTACATTTAGGACTAACAACCGGTAAATCTTCCGTTTTAAATGCTCCCAAGCCATCCGATAATGAATTATCTGTTAAGACTAAAGGAGGATTATTATACACAAATTTAGGATTATTTTTAGCTGACAAAAACATAATAGAACTTAAGCAAAAAAGGAGAGTCAGTGTAGTTCTCATATATTGATTTTTAATGAATTAAATAATGACTATTAAAACACAAAGATAAAGTTTAGTTGATTAACTAAACTATTCAAAAAGCTTCATTTATAGAGTGTTTTTGTTTCAATTTTTAAAAACAAATAGTAATTGAAACAAAATAACATGGTTATTGAGACTTTTTTGATTGGTACAATATTATTTGACACTTTATATTTGCACTTTATAAAAAGAAAGTGTATGTGGAAATTAATCAGATTCGTGAGTTTTGTTTTTGGTATCATAGCTTTAATGCAAAGCTGTGTTGCCTCAAACGACAAAATGGTTCATGTTACGTTGTATTCAGACAATAAAAGTATTGAATCATCCATCCGAATTGAGAATGGTATGGATGGACAAAAGTATATTCGAATCTTACTTACAAATACCGGAAAGGAGATTGACAGAATTGACTCTATTGAAGTTGAAATTCAACCTGAAGTGTCAGTCAATAAAAATGCACAACTCATGTATGGTGGAACTTGTATGGGTCGCACTCCTATTAAACAATCCACAACTTCGGACTCCAAAAGTAAAAGCGGGACTTTTCTAATGATAAAACACGATGAAAAAAGCTATTCAAATATTGGAATTCTTACTTGGAATACGTTTATGCCTTATATACATTATAGTAAGAAAGGATTTGTGATTACCGCAGTGGGTGAAAATAAACCTATCAAACCAGGCGAAACGATTGAATTCGAAAAAATAATTCTTACAAAAGGTGAGTCGTGGCAGGACTTAATGTTTGGTTATGGTGAAGAAATAGCCAAAGAGCATAATATTAAACCTAAAGAACCAGTAAATTTGAAAGGATGGTCAACATGGGATTATTACGGTAGAGTTTATGATACGAAAGATGTTTATAAAAATATTGACAAACTCAACTCAGAAGAAAAAAGTGCAAATATCATCCAAATTGATGGCGGATGGTGGACGGCTCGTGGCGACTATTTAAGCGTTAGGAAAAACCTGCAAGGTGGAATGAAGGCGATTGCAGATTATGCAAAATCAAAAGGCTATAAAGCTGGCATTCATTTGGATGGATTTAGAGGTGACAAAGATTCTGAATTATACAGGAATCATCCCGATTGGTTTTTGAAAGATCAGGATGGTGAACTAATTTGTCAGGCCATAGATAAAGGTGATACTTTTATGCAATATATTTATTATGATTATTCAAATCCCGAAGTTTGCGAAT
>JBILFS010000398.1:0-2760 GCA_044351455.1 Paludibacter sp.
AACCGCATCAATCCTGATTTTATCTGGAGAAACCGCATTAAACTGCAATACAGCAAAAAGAAACTGGCCTTTTCGCCTTATGTTTCATTCGAATCCTATTTTATGATGAATGATCCGGAGATTGTCAGAAACTACAACAAGGATCAGACTTCATTCAGTGAGACCAGCAGTTACTTCAACAAGATGAGATACGCTGCCGGGATTGAATACAAAATCAATAAAATGCATGCAGTTGAACTCTATGGCATTCTGTCGGCCGAACGCGCCGTTGAAGAAGTTAAAGTCAGCGGACCCAATTACCTCCGTTTGGGCGACTGGCAACATTCACCCGTAATTGGAATCGGATACAGTTTCAATTTTTAAACGATTTTCCGCAAACTGAGCAGTACCTGTACAGATATCAGTCCCGCAGTGACTATAGTTGTGTAACCGAATGCAACCGAAGCGCAGTTTACGGATTAAGCGTGAAATTCAGGACAAAAAAACCCCGGAATATCATCAGGATATTCCGGGGTTTTATATTATGATTGATTAAGCAATTACTTCACTGAATCCATGTGAGCAATCAAATCAAGCACTTTGTTTGAATAACCCCACTCATTGTCATACCAGCTAACAACTTTCACGAAGTTACCATTCAAAGCGATACCAGCACCAGCATCAAATACAGAAGTGCGTGATTCGTGGATAAAGTCAGAAGAAACAACTGAATCTTCAGTATAACCTAAAACACCTTTCATGGTAGTTTCAGAAGCTAATTTCATAGCAGCTTTAATTTCTTCGTAAGTAGCTGATTTTTCCAAACGAACTGTTAAGTCAACAACTGAAACGTCAGCAGTTGGAACACGGAAAGCCATACCAGTAAGTTTACCATTCAAAGAAGGAATTACTTTACCAACAGCTTTAGCAGCACCTGTAGAAGAAGGAATAATGTTACCAAGGATAGAACGACCACCTCTCCAGTCTTTAGCAGAAGGAGCATCCACAGTTTTCTGAGTGTTTGTTGCAGCGTGAACTGTAGTCATCAAACCTTCAACAATACCAAAATTATCGTTGATAACTTTAGCCATTGGAGCCAAACAGTTGGTAGTACAAGATGCGTTAGATACGATATCCATATCAGCAGTATAAGCATCAAGATTAACACCACAAACGAACATAGGAGCATCGTTAGATGGAGCAGAGATAACTACTTTTTTTGCACCACCAGCAAGGTGAGCTTTACATTTATCGATAGTTGTGAAAACACCTGTTGATTCAACAACATAGTCAGCACCTGAAGCACCCCAACCAATGTTAGCTGGATCTTTTTCAGCGTAGAAAGCTACTTCTTTGCCGTTTACAAACAATTTACCTTCTTTGTTTTCAGCAGTTCCTTTGAATTGTCCATGAACAGTATCATACTGCAACATGTAAATTAAATAATCAAGATCCAAAAATGGGTCATTAACTGCAACGATCTGAACATCGTTTCTTTCCTGAGCAGCACGGAAAACTAAACGTCCGATACGGCCAAAACCATTGATACCTACTTTAATCATTTTATTTTTTATTTAAAATTGAGTTTACTAAACCGGGCACAAAATTACAAATTTTTGTCGGCATGAACAAATAATTTACATATTTTTTTTCTTATCCCCCTTTCATTTTCATATTGATGGAAGGTGCTGTTTTTCACCTTGTTCTTATGCAGGTTTTATGTATCTTTGCGCACTGAAAATTGCATGTTGAAAGAAAAAGTTTTATTGGGTATGAGCGGCGGCACAGATTCTTCTGTATCGGCCATGATGTTGCTGGAACAGGGATATGAGGTTACCGGTATCACTTTTCATTTTCACAATTTACCTTCAGCAGAAAAAGCAATTGCCGACGCCCGGAATCTTTGTAATACATTGAAAATGGAGCATTTGATACTTGATGCCCGACAGGAATTTTCAGAACAGGTTTTATCCTATTTCAGAGATGAATATCTGGCCGGTAAAACTCCATTTCCCTGTGCTGTATGCAACCGCGATTTGAAGTGGAATCTGATTTTCAGGGAAGCCGACAGACTGAACTGTAAGAAGGTTGCCATGGGGCATTATGCCCGCATCATCCAACAGGATGGTCAGTTTTTCATTGGTGAAGGTGTCGACCCCGACAAAGACCAATCCTTTTTCCTGTGGGGCATCAACAGGGAATTTTTACCCCGGATAATATTGCCTTTGGGTGATTATTATAAAAAAGACGTCAGAAAAATGGCCGGAGAGGCAGGTTTTCCATCCATAGAAAAGAAAAAGGATAGTTTGGGTGCCTGTTTCTGTGAAGGCGATTACAGACCATTGTTGAAGGAACTTACAACATATCCTGACAAATATTTCAAGCCAGGGAATTTCATCGACGAAGCAGGAAAAATCCTTGGGAAACATGATGGTTATCCGCTGTTTACGGTCGGACAAAGACGCGGACTAGGCATTCATCTGAATAAAGCAGTATTTGTAAAAACCATCCTGCCGGAAAGCAATGAAGTAGTGCTGGCGCCATTCAACAGCATGTTTCGTAACCATTTCTTTGTGAAGGATTATATCATTGCTGATGAAAAATTATTTGGTAATGCATTCGATACCGACATCAGAATCAGATACAGAAAACAAAACAACAGAGGTAAAATCAGTTTTGAAGCCAACAACCTGATCAGGGTTGATCTGGAGATGCCCCTTGAATCGGTTGCACCGGGACAGACAGCGGTATTTTTTCGGGAAGGATTGGTGTTGGGAGGTG
>JBILFS010000260.1:0-3833 GCA_044351455.1 Paludibacter sp.
TATATTCTTCATAATATCCTTTACCACGGGTATAATGTGCAGAAGCATTTAAAAACAAGCTGGAAGATAATATCTGATTCAGATGTAACTGATAATGTGTTTGTTGATAATTATCGGTTTGATTGTCGTAGAATTGATCAACACCAGTATTATCAACATATGCTCCTAATTCATTATAAGTTCTGTTATTAACCAGATTACCGGAATAAACTCCGTTCCAGGCCTGATAAGTACGTTCTTTACCTCCGAAATTAAGCAATCGCAGCGTGGTTTTATCACCAAAATAAGCTGCAGAAAGGTAGTAAGAACTCATATCCACAAACGCACGGTCGATATAACCATCGGAAGTAATGTTGGATAAACGCGCATCAAAAGCCCACTGATTATTTAACAAACCTGTTCCGGCTTTCACATTGTTTTTATTGGTATTAAACGATCCAAAAGTACTTGATAACTCGGCGTAAGGTTTGATATTCAGACCTTCAGTTTGCATATTGATACTGGCCCCGAAAGCCGCAGCACCATTGGTTGAAGTACCCACTCCCCTTTGAATCTGCACCGAAGAAAGCGAAGATGCAAAATCAGGCATATTCACAAAAAACACCCCGTGCGACTCAGAATCATTGAGAGGAATGCCATTGACTGTTACATTAACCCTGTTGGCATCAGTGCCACGCACCCTGTAACCGGTATAACCTATTCCGGTTCCGGCATCAGAAGTTGTAATAAAATTTGGCGTAAGCGACAAGAGATAAGGCACATCCTGACCAAGATTGGTCTTGCTGATTTCCTTTGATGATACATTAGTAAAACTAACTGCAGATTTATCACTGGCTCTGATTGATGACACCGTGACTTCCTGAAGAACAACATGCAAAGAATCCTTTATGGATGATTTCTGAGCAACTAACACACAAAAAAACAGCATAAACGCTGATAAAAAAAACATTTTTCTCATAACAAATGAATTAAATGAATGATTATTAATTAATTTATTCTGAGAGTACTGAAAACTGAAAACGGAGATTGGAACTTATTCCCTCAACAGCATTATCTGTCCAGGTTCAAAGGGTATGATCTCAGCCCGCATTATTAAGGCACCCCCAAGTGATGGATATTTCCGTGATTTTGAAGTCTTGACACCCACGTTAAAATCCGGCAGCAAAGGTATGAATAATTTTGGAAACAGGAATAATTGAAAATAAAATCTTTGAAATCAGAGGTCAAAAGGTAATGCTGGATTTACATCTGGCAGAATTATATCAGATTGAAAACAGAGCTTTAAAACAAGCAGTAAGGAGAAATATGGATAGATTTCCATCAGATTTTCTGATAGAACTAACAGAAAAAGAAGCTATCTATCTCATTAACATGGGGGTATCACGTTTTGTGATACCCCCGGGATATAATTCAGGAGTTACGAAAATATTTGCCTTTACTGAATTAGGTGTTGCCATGTTATCTTCAGTATTAAAAAGTCAAACTGCAATCGAAATAAATATTCAAATTATGCGGGCATTTGTTGAAATCAGAAAAATGATTACGGGTTATGAGGAACTTTGTAGAAAAATCGAACAATTGGAATCTGAAACAAATATGCAATTTAACGAGATTTATCAGGCACTAACTGAACTGACTTCTCTTAATAATCAAAAGCAAAAACGCCCAAATCCTGTTGGTTATCTCACATATCAACTGAAAAAGTAATAATTTTTTAATTCAGGTGTTGTTTTTCGGAAAAAAACTTTTATCTTTGCACACGCAACTTTAAAATGTGCATAATGAACAATACTTTTTTACACCTACTACTCATTGGTATTATTATTCTTTTACAAAAACAGTAAGAGTGAGTTTGGCATGTAAATAAGTTTTATAGATATTGAAAACCTTTCTCACTCAATGTGAGAAAGGTTTTTTCATTTAAAAAAAGATGGATATGGAAAAATTATTTATTTTCGACACAACACTGCGTGACGGGGAACAAGTTCCCGGCTGTCAGCTAAACACCATTGAAAAAATTCAGGTAGCCAAAGCACTTGAACAATTGGGCGTGGATGTAATTGAGGCCGGATTCCCTATTTCGAGTCCCGGTGACTTTAATTCAGTAGTTGAAATTTCTAAAGCGGTTACATGGCCAACCATTTGCGCCCTGACCCGTGGAGTTCAGAAAGATATTGATGTAGCTGCAGAATCATTGCAATACGCTAAGAACAAACGAATCCATACCGGTATCGGAACATCAGAGTATCATATCAGGCACAAATTCAACTCTACACAGGATGAGATTCTTGAAAGAGCTGTGGCAGCAGTAAAATATGCCAAAAAATTTGTGGAAGATGTGGAGTTCTATTGTGAAGATGCGGGCAGAACAGACAATGTTTATCTTGCCAGAGTTGTGGAAGCTGTTATCAAAGCTGGTGCAACCGTCGTAAATATTCCCGACACAACAGGATATTGCCTGCCCTGGGTATATGGAGAGAAGATTAAATTCCTGATGGACAATGTAAAAGGTGTTCATAATGCCATTATTTCCACACATTGCCACAATGATTTGGGTATGGCTACTGCCAATTCCATTTCAGGTGTTTTGAATGGCGCCCGTCAGGTTGAAGTAACCATCAATGGTATCGGAGAACGTGCAGGGAATACTTCTCTGGAAGAAATTGCGATGATTCTGAAATGCCACAAAGACATTCAGATTGAAACGAATATCAATACCCAGAAGATTTTTGGCACCAGTCGTCTGGTTTCAAATCTGATGAACATGCCTGTTCAGCCAAACAAGGCCATTGTTGGTCGCAATGCTTTCGCTCACTCTTCCGGGATACATCAGGATGGTGTGTTAAAAAACAGGGAAAGTTATGAAATCATGGATCCTACAGATGTGGGAATTGATAAAAATTCTATTGTTCTGACTGCAAGAAGTGGTCGCGCTGCACTTAAACACCGACTTAGCGTTTTGGGTGTTCAGGTTGAAGGAGAAAAACTGGATGGTATTTATCAGGAATTCTTAAAATTAGCTGATAAAAAGAAAGACATTAATGATGATGATGTACTGATGCTGGCTGGAAAAGAAAGAGCATCCAAAGATAGAATTAAACTTGACCATCTGCAGGTTACTTCCGGAGTTGGACTTAAACCAGTTGCAAGTATCGGACTTTCTATTGCCGGTGAAAAATTTGAGGCAGCTGCATCCGGAAATGGTCCGGTGGATGCTGCTATCAATGCACTTAAGAAAATCATCAACAGAAAAATGGTATTACAGGAATTTACTATCCAGTCAATCAACAAAGGAAGTGATGATGTTGGTAAAGTTCACATGCAGGTAGAGCACGAAGGTATCGTTTATTATGGCTTTAGTGCTAATACAGATATCGTTGCAGCATCTGTGGAAGCATATATCAATGCAATCAATCAATTTGTAAAATAAACTCTAACCACATAAGTCACATAAGATACACATTAGTTTGAACATAATTATTGTAAAGTTGTTTTCCAATAATTAACAAACCAATTTGTATCTTATGTGTCTTATGTGACTAATGTGGTAAAAAAAATAAAAATATGAGTAAAACATTATTCGACAAAATCTGGGATGCCCACGTTGTTTCTTCAGTGGAAAATGGTCCCACCCAGCTGTATATCGATCGCCATTTTTGTCATGAGGTTACCAGTCCTCAGGCTTTTAATGGATTGCGTGCGCGCGGATTGAAAGTTTTCCGTCCGGAACTTACGACCATGACAGCTGATCATAACACTCCTACAATCAATCAGGATAAACCAGTGCAGGATCCGATTTCGAGAAATCAGCTGGACACTTTTGCAAAAAATGC
>JBILFS010000261.1:0-3822 GCA_044351455.1 Paludibacter sp.
AATATTTTCAGTCCCAACAGGATATTACGCCAGCAAAGAAAATACCCGGAATCAAATCATTTTCATCCCTGAAACAAAAGAATTGCTGATAAAATCCAATGACAGTTCCGAATTGCATACCGTAAAGATCATTGCAATGAACGGAAGAAGCATGGGAATTCATACCATCAGTGATAAAATTGCCAGACTAAACCTCACCGGACTTCCGAAGGGAATGTATATGGCCATGGTAAACAACGGTCAAACCACGGAGTCACTGAAGTTCATCATACAATAACAACCGTTCATGCAGGAAAAAACCTATTCTCTCGTCGAACTCACCCGGCACATCAGCAGGGTATTTCAGCAGAATTTTGATACACCCTACTGGATAAGAGCTGAAATCAGTGAGATCCGGGAGAACCCGAGCGGACATTGTTATTTAGAACTCATTGAAAAAGACAAAAACACCGATAATATTATTGCCCGGATGAGGGCTAATATCTGGGCAACAACCTATCGGTATGTCAAATCCTGTTTTACAGATGCCACCGGTCAGCAACTCAAAGCCGGGATGAACATCCTGGTAGCAGTCATCCCCGAATTTCATGATGTTTTCAGTATCAGTCTGAATATAAAAGACATAGACCCCTCCTACACCCTGGGAGAAATGGCACAACGGAGAATAGAAATCATCAGGAAACTGGAAGCTGATGGTATCATGGAGATGAATAAAAGTCTCATTTTTCCAGTTTTGCCCCGAAAAATTGCAGTAATTTCATCAGCAACAGCTGCGGGATACGATGACTTCTGTAATCAGTTGAAAAACAATTCCGGTGGATATATTTTTTATCCGGTTTTGTTTCAGGCAATCATGCAGGGCGATCAGGCAGAAGCATCCATCATCCATGCTTTGGAAAGGATATTTGAATATGCTGAACTTTTTGAGGTCGTGGTTATCATCCGCGGAGGAGGAGCAACGGCCGATTTATCCTGTTTCGACACCTACGAGCCGGCATTTGCCTGTGCACAATTTCCATTGCCAATACTTACAGGCATCGGACATCAGCGCGACAACACCATACTCGACATGGTAGCACATCTTTCACTGAAAACGCCCACAGCCGTGGCTGGTCATCTCCTTGAACGCATGGAAAAAGCAGATGCAAAACTCTCTGACATTCAACAGGGAATCATTGACTATCTGACAACAATCAGTGAAACAGGAAGGCAGTATCTCGAAAATTACCGCTGGAAAATAAAAAGCGTACTCGATCAGCATAAAACAACCAAAATTACCAGGCTTGAAAGAATAAGTGCCGGACTGAAAAGTGCTGTACGCCTGAATCTGATGCATCAGCAAAACAAAATAAACCTGATGGAGAAGTCTGCGGAACAACATTCTCCTGCGTTTTTGTTGAAATTCGGTTATACCATCACAACCATCAATGGAAAAAAAATTACCGGGATTGAACAAGTTAAAAACGGAGATGAAATTCGCACGTATACAGCAGACGGGTCAATCATAAGTGTAGTTGAAAACACAGAAAAAGCATGAATGTACTGGTATGTCCACTGAATTGGGGACTCGGTCATGCCACCCGATGTATTCCATTGATTCAGAGCGAACTGGAGAATGGCAATAAAGTAATAATTGCAACAGACGGAATGCCGGAGCAGCTTTTAAAAGCACATTTTCCCGAACTTATTTACATTCAATTCCCGTCCTATCAGTTCAGATACAGTCGGGGCAATTCGCTGATTGTAGCAATGTCATCAAGCATTCCGGCAATTTTAAGCGGCATTATCAGGGAGCATTATCAGTTAAAAAAAATCTGCAGGGATTACAATATTGATAAAATTATATCCGACAACAGATTTGGCTGTTTCAATAAAAAAGTTCAATCTGTTTACATCACCCATCAACTGAATATCATGATGCCTGTAAAGCTGAAGTGGGCAGAAAAACTCATCAGAAAAATTCATTATTTTTTTATCAATCAATATGATCGTTGTCTGATTCCTGATTATCCCGGAGAAAAAAACCTATCCGGTGCTTTGTCACATGGCTTTCAGTTGCCCCGGAATGCACAGTTTATTGGTCCGCTTTCCCGATTTGATGCTATTATAATCCCTGCTATGCCTGATATTTACGAAAATATCGCCATAGTTTCCGGTCCTGAGCCGCAAAGAACCCTGTTTCAGCAGCAACTCAGTGAAATCTGTCTGGAATCGGGAAGAAAATCCCTGTTAATCTGCGGATTACCCGGAAAAGACATTCCCCGGCAAACCATTGCAAATCTCACCATCCTTCCCCATCTTACCACCGCTGAGTTAGCCGGTTTGCTTGTTCGGGCAAACAAAATATATTGCCGATCCGGTTACAGTACCATCATGGATCTGGAAGCATTAGGATGTTTGGAAAAAGCTGTTTTATTTCCGACACCGGGGCAAACGGAGCAGGAGTATCTGGGGGAATATCATCGGAACTATTTTTGATCTTTGCACTGCATAATTACATCATTCCGGATTCTGATACACCTTTTTCATTTTAACCCATTCAAGCGGATGTCCGGGTAATGCCTGTTGAAAAGTGCTCATGAGGGCAGCCCATTCACCCTGACGTTCGTAAGTGCCCGTTTTCTGCCAGGCTTCGTCGAAATCCACTTCCACGGGCATTTCACAAATCATAAACAAGCGGTTATCAACGTGATAGATATCCATCACTTCAATACCTGCTTTTTTGATGCCTTCTCCAATCACCTGCCAGAAATGTTCGGGTGAATGATATTTCAGATATTCAGCAATTAATGCAGGATTGTTTTTCAGGTCTAAAGCCAAACAATAGCGTTTGTACGGACGATCATAAGTTCTTACAATTTCGTTTTCCATGTGTTTATTTGATAAAAATACCGATAATAAAGGTTCCAAAGATAATAATAATCCTGTATATTTGTAAAGTAATTTAATATTCTATTACCATGTTTGAAATTCAAAACAAAGTAGCTGTGGTTACCGGAGGTGGTGGCGTATTAGGCAGTAACATTTCAAAAGGTCTCCTGCAGGCAGGTGCAAAGGTGATCATCCTCGATATCAGGGAGGAGGTTTTGGAATAGAAAATTACCGAACTGAAACAATACGGAGAAGTGAGTTGTTTGGTATGCAATGTTTTCGTCGGCCAACCGCCCGTTTTATCAAAGCACTCAAAAAATTAGTTTACTGGAAATTCCAATAGAAAAGTACCGGTTGTTCGCAATCGAAAAGTTTCAGGAGAACAATAAAACAATTTCCCCCTCAGTTTTCGATTCAATCTATAATATGCTATCAGGACATACATGGTATATTCAGTTTGTTTTAAATCAGTTATTTGCACTACCCAAAAAAACGAATACAATATAAATCATCATTTATGCAAAGACATGCGCTTACAGCACCAAGCAGTATAAAATTGGCATTAAATACGCTGATTGATAAATCTTTAGTATTAAAAAACGATGATGGAAATTATTGTGTTTACGATCGGTTTTTATCGATTTGGTTGACACAGTAATTTTTACATCTTGCCACAATATTACCTGTTTTGATGTTTTTTCAGCTAATAAGGGGTTGATGATTCCGGGAACCAAGCAACCCCCAACTGAGAAATTATCTTCTGATAATTAACCTTAATTTAATTCAAATTCACCTCACAGGTTTCATTACGAACATAAATTCATAATCCTGATATTTCACCTGATGTTCTCCACGTGGCCAGGCTCCCCAACTGTTAACGCAACCCAATCCCATTTGAACTTTATCGATACAAATGTTAGTAAAATTAGCTACGGGCACTTCCGGAGAGTG
>JBILFS010000262.1:0-3784 GCA_044351455.1 Paludibacter sp.
AGGGAGCCAGCGTTCGGGGAATAATCCTTCAAATTTGCCTCCTTTTCTGTACTGATTTACTTCCCGCTGAATTTTGTCCAATGCGAGTAGTTTTGCCTCACGACTATCCCAGTCGAGATTTGGTTTTTTGTGTTTCACATAACTTTTCAGCATTTCTTTGTTTACCACCAGCAGGGCTGATGTGTAAGGATCCTGGTTATTGTGCAAAATTACCTGATCGATAAACATGGAATTATCTGCCAGCGATTCTTCTATTCCTTCCGGACTGTATTTTTCTCCGTCACTTGAAATCAGCAAACTTTTGAAACGACCGACCACATACAGGAATCCATCCTGATCCATATAGCCCATATCGCCGGTATGCAACCAACCATCCACAATGGTTTCGGCTGTCGATTTTTCATTTTTATAATAACCTTTCATCACATTTTCACCCCGGATAACAATTTCTCCTTTCTGAAGTACAGACAATTCATTACCATCAGTATCACAAATTTTCAAATCGAGTGGTTTCACCAAAACACCCGACGAACCCAGTTTGTGTTTGGCTAATCCATTGGATGAAATGATTGGTGTGGCTTCACTCAGTCCGTAACCCTGGAACATCGGCATGCCAATCGCATAATAAAAACGCTGTAAATCAATATCAAGCAGGGCACCACCTCCGATGAAGAATTTCAGTTTTCCGCCCATCCCTTCACGAACTTTGGAGAATAATATCTTATCAAAGAGCGCAAGCAGCGGTTTCTTGAAGAACTGAAGTCCGCGACCCTTATTAAAACCCTCTTTGTTGTAAGCATAAGCCATATTCAAAGCGCTATGAAACAACCAGTTAATCACCGGACCCTTTGCCCTGATGGATGTTTCGATATTCTTTTTAAAACTTTTTGCCAATGCCGGTACACTCAGTAACAAATCGGGTTGAATTTCCTTGATATTAACCGGAATATTTTTCAGCGTCTCCATGCCTGTTTTACCCGACTGAACCGTGGCCACACTGGCACCGACAGCCATAAAACTATAAAAGCCGGCAACATGTGCAAAACAGTGGTCTAATGGCAATATAATCAGCGTTTTATACGAAGGAGGAATAGTCATGAGGGTTAAAGCCTGTTCGACGTTTGCAGTATAATTCCTGTGTGTCAGCATGATACCCTTTGGGTCGGCTGTAGTTCCGGAAGTATAACTGATGGTTGCCACATCATCAGGTTTAATATCCGCAACCCGCTTTTCAATCAAATCAGGCTCGAGAGTCAGCAGTTTTCTTCCCTTTTCCATCATTACCGACATGGCAATTTCTTTCTCTTCGTAAGCCTCCTGATCGTCCATTACAATCACTAATTTAACATCAGTAAGCTGATGAATGATTGATCGGATTTTTCGAAGTTGTCCGCCCGACACCAAAATCCAGGTCGATTCCGAGTGTTGAATCCTGAAAATCAAATCATTACTTTCTTCTAATTTGATGGACAAAGGTACGTTGACAGCACCTGCATGCAGAATTCCGAGTTCACCGTAAATCCAGGCATTGCGTCCTTCCGACAACATGGAGATTTTATCACCCTGCTTCACACCGGCATCGATTAAACCTGCTGCAAAATCGTGCGCCAACTGTTTGGTTTGCAGGTAAGTGGTTGGTTCGTATTTATCCTTTGTTTTTTCCCAGAGAAAGGGATTTGAAGCGTATTTATCAACGCTTTGATTCAGAAAATCGACGATAGTAGGTTTCATAAGCATCAGATTAGTTGTTTCGGACTGTAAAAATATGAAAAAAAACAAACAAAAAAACAAAATTCAAAAAAATTAACCTGACATCATTTGAAGAAGCGATTTATTCGTGTCTCATTTGGTGGAATCCCCTGATATACCCAACACATACCAAAACAAGAGACGCGATAAATCGCGTCTCTACATAATCATAATACAATTTGTATTTAAATGAACCGGTATAAAAATCAACCGTTTACTTCGTCGAGAATTTCCTGAATATCATCAACACAACTACCACAAACAGCACCTGCTTCGATATTGTCGGATACATCATCAACGGTTTTACAACCATGTTCTTTAACTGCTGCTACAATGTCGCTTTTACATAAGTCAAGACATGTACAAATTACTGGATCATCTGCCATTTTTTTTAATTTTTATAGGTTATTAATTGTTAAATATTAATCTTTGAAAATACTAACAAAACACTTTCAATTTTGTTTAACAGAATGAAGAATAATTTCATATATTTGTATTGCCAAATATTATACAATTATGCAGGCCGCTACTAATCATAACAAACTTTTACTTCTGTGTTTTATGCTGATGCAAATTGTTGTGCCTGCTTTAGCTGATCATTATTACTTCAGAATTCAGTTCAAAGATAAAAAAAATTCCCCGTATTCCATGTATAGTCCGTCGGCATTTCTTTCTGAAAAAGCACTGGTTCGCAGGGGAAATTACTGGATTCATGTGGATTCGACTGATTTACCGGTCAATCCTGCATATGTGAATCAGGTTGCAGCAACAGGTGTTGATGTCCGGTTTCGATCCAGATGGCTCAACAACATCACCATCCTGACAACAGATTCTTCCCTGATGGCACAAATCAGAAATTTCAGTTTTGTGAAAGAAGTGGAATACACGGGTAAAATAACCTCAGCTCAGCCTGCTCCCCGCAAGAATAAATTTTCGGGTATCAACTACAATTACGGTAGTGCCAACACACAAATTACACAGCTCAATGGTCAGTTTTTGCACCAGCAAGGCAGCACAGGCGAAGGGGTGGTCATTGCAGTGCTGGATGCAGGCTTTAAAAATGTGAACATCAACCCCGCTTTTGACAGTTTGCGTTTTTACAACCGCATACTGGGCACGAAGAATTTTACATATCCCGCTGTTGATGTTTACACAACTGATAATCACGGTGCACATGTACTTTCGGTGATGGGTGCACATCTTCCCGGGCAATATGTTGGTACGGCTCCAAAAGCATCATTCTGGTTGTTGCAAACAGAATATGCCCCTTCTGAATTTCTTTATGAGGTTGATGCCTGGGTAGCCGGAGCTGAATTTGCCGACAGTGTGGGTGCTGACATCATCAATTCATCTTTGGGCTATACCGAATTCGACGACTCGACCATGAATTATACCTATGCAGATATGAACGGACAGGTTTCCAGAGCAAGTATTGCAGCTACATTGGCTTCAGCAAAAGGAATTATCGTTTGTAACAGCGCAGGAAATTCGGGAAACACTGCATGGAAATTTATTGGTGCACCTGCTGACGCACGGGATATACTGACTGTAGGCGCGGTGAATGGCACCGGAACAATTGCCTCATTTTCATCCTGGGGCCCCAGTGCTGATAACCGCGTAAAACCTGAAGTTTGTGCCATGGGTTCGGCAACAGCGCTGGTAAGTGTATCAGGAAGTGTGATTTACGGAAACGGAACATCATTTTCATCTCCGGTAATTGCCGGAATAACAGCCAGTTACCTTGAATTTTTCAGAAGTCAGACTTACATGTTTACACCTTTTTCGGTACGACATGGCATTATCAACAGTGCCGACAGATATTTCAGTCCGGATAACCGTTACGGATACGGCTTGCCTGATTTCAGTCGGGCAATATTTTCAGTCCCAACAGGATATTACGCCAGCAAAGAAAATACCCGGAATCAAATCATTTTCATCCCTGAAACAAAAGAATTGCTGATAAAATCCAATGACAGTTCCGAATTGCATACCGTAAAAATCATTGCAATGAACGGAAGAAGCATGGGAATTCATA
>JBILFS010000014.1:0-13317 GCA_044351455.1 Paludibacter sp.
CCGGAAATCAATGGTATGTAGTGACGGGTATTTCCGGTTTTACAGACAATGCCACAGGGCAGGTTTCTACTGATTTTGCTGCACCGGGGATAAGTGGTGGTAAACTTAGCATTAAACCGAACTGGAAAAACGGCATTCCAAACGCTACAAGTATAGTTCGTGCCTCACTTGTAACTGCAACTGAAACACCATGTTGGGCTTTTAAAAGTGGAGGCATTGCAAGTTCGGATGGTTCGTATTCGACTGACTTTAGCTTATCACCCACTACCGACTATGGTTCAATAAATGCAGGTGCTTATTTATCTTTATTTTTTGCTATGTATGCTTTGGATGCTCAAAATCAATACAGTGCGGGCATGGATAAATGGTTGATTCGTGCTTGCACCATTCCCGGTTATGCCGAGAATATGTTTCAGGATGGAAACACCCGCAATCCCAATGGCATCAAGGATTATAACGGAAGTATGTTTCTTTCGGGCTTGCTGAAATCACAAATTTTAGACAAAACAGGGCTTACTTATGCCGCCACCAATGGTGCTTTAACTTCGCTGCCAGTGCCGGGTGACATTACAACGGTAAATAATACTAAATCAAAAGGAATTAAGTTGAAATTGAACTCAACTACATCGCCTGTTAGTATTGAATCAGAATTCCCCATTATCAAAGTGCAAATTTTCGGTTTAAATGGTATTGAAATCCGAAGTACAGAATGCAACGACACCTATATTGAAATTGAGAAAAATAAATTGATAAACAATTATTACATAATTCAGGTTATAACTATAAGTGATGTATTTCAACAGATTATAAGTATTTTTTAATTCCCATTTAGTGTAATCAAAGTGTCATTTTGTGTATTTATATGGCTTGCTGTTTAATCTTATCTTTGTGATTATTAATAATCAATTTTGCAACATGAGAAATCACTTTTTTTTAATTTTCACAATGCTATTCGTTTCTTACTCAACGATAAGATCAAATGCATCTGATTATCTTCCCGCTGATGTGATGGAGCCCTGGTGTGGTGGTCCGGCATATTACAATAAATGGGCAAACGGACCTTCGAACAACCCTAACTTTTTCCCCATAACGGTTTGGTATCAAACACCTTCGTCGGGTTATTTTTATCAACAAATGGGTGTGAACTTTCAAACCTATTGGGCCGACCCCGCAAACACCACCGAAAGCCACCTGACGCAGCTTAAACAATATTCCATGTCGGGCATTACCGGTTATACCGATATGTATTTAAATTCGGTGAATAAATCCATTGTTAAAGGATGGTTTCATCCTGTTGACGAACCTGATAATGCTACAATGACTAACCCAAATGACCCTACCGGACCAAAAATTGCAACTCCGCCTGCCAATATCATTGCCGACTACAATACCATTGTTGCTAAAGATGCTACACGTCCTGTTTTTATCAATTTGGGTCAGGGCGCTGCTATCGACAGCTGGTACGGACGAGGAGACAGAACTTATCAACCGCAAGATTATATTGAATACGGTAAAGGGGCCGATGTTATTTCGTTCGATGTATATCCTATGAATATGACTCCATGGGTTTCGGGTGTGGATGCGGCCTGGAAAAAAACATTTATGGATGAGCTTTCAGGCAATATCTGGTATGTTGCCAAAGGGGTGGATAATTTGCGTAAAGCTACTGATTATAAAAAACCAATCTGGGCATTTATCGAATGTACCAATTACAATACCGATCCAGCCTGCAAACTGACACCGGTGGAAACCAAAGCTGAAGTTTGGATGGCTTTAATTCACGGTGCACGTGGCATTGGTTATTTTTGCCATATTCTGAAACCTTCGATTATTCAAGCCGGCGTGCTCAACAATGCCGCTATGAAAGCTGAAGTAACTGCTATAAATGCAACAATAAAAGCAAATGCAGCCATATTAAATACCCAAACCGTAAGCAATGGAGCAACAGTTTCGACTGGCAGTTCGGTAAATCCGGTGGATATTATGGTAAAACGCCACAATGGATTTACCTATATTTATGCCGTGTCGATGCGAAAAGGAATGCCAACAGCCACATTTACGTTACGTGATTTCTCAGGCACTTCAACCGTAGAAGTAGTCGGCGAAAACCGAACGATTACAGCTACTAATGGAGTTTTTCAGGATGCATTTACAAACTGGGGCGTACATATTTATAAAGTAGCAACGTATGCTCCGACTAGTGTAGCGCAGATTGCTAACGAAAATCCGTTGCAGGTATTTGTAAAAAAAACAGCTGATGGAGCAATTCTAAATATTGAAAACAATCAGAAATTGAATAAAATTGAAATATTTGACATGTCAGGTAGAAAATTATATACAAAAAACATTACTGGTTATTCAAATAAAATCTCTATTAACGTAAAACTCCCACAACTTATTCTTATAAAAGCATTTACAGGTTCGGAAGTGATAGTCCGTAAATGTATAACAAACTAAGATTGCCATTTTGTGTATGTAAATTCCCATTTTGTATATTGTAATAGCTATTGTACCAAACTACATTTGTAAAATAAATTCTAAAAAATATTATCATGAAAAAAATTACTTATTTATTCGTTTTGGCTCTCGTGACCTTTTCTTTTAACACAGCTTCGGCTGCTATTATTACTGTAAATCCGGGCGACAATGTTGCAGCTGCTTTATCAACATCAGCTCATGGTGATATTATCGAATTAAGTGCCGTTGGTACTTATTATTGGAATGCACAGATTGATAACTTAGCAAAATCATTTACCATTCGTGCCAAAGCTGGTTTAGTTTCTCGTCCTGTTATTGAGGCAGGTCCTGCTATAAATTTTGGATTTACTTTTGCCCGCAATCAGGCAGCACCAAGTCCTGCAAGTGTTACACAAACTTTCGATGGTATCGCTTTCGATGGTAAAATGCGTGCCACTACATTTTTTATTATTAAATGTTCAACAGGATTCAATGCCGATGTAGTTATTAACAATTGTTTATTTCGTGGTATTGCCAATGCAACAACGCCAACAAATATTACTGCATTAACTTACTCAAATACAGCAACAGCGCCAAATCCTGATAATTTAACTATCACAAACTCTGTTTTCAAATTTGATGGTTTTGGTGTGTTTGTTGGTAGTGGTGTAGGTCGCCCTAAAAATGTTACCGTAACCAACTGTTTTTTCCAGGGAAAATATGTGAAAACATTCTTTAATGCAGGTGCTTCACCCGTTGATTTATATATTTTCGATCATTGTACATTCGATAGTAACAACGGTATGGACCTAAGTTTATGGGGTAATGCTGTTATTAAAAATTGTATTTTCTCAAGAAGCACTGCTACAGGCTCTGGCTCAACAGCTAACGCATTTGGTACCGGTGGAAACCTAATGACAAAATGTGGCGTTTTTTACAATGGAACAGTTAATACGATGTTTGCAACCAATATGATGGACGCTACTACCTTACTTACCGACCCTAAATTAGATGTAAACGGCTTTGCAACTGCTGCTGAATATGTTGATGCCGGTACAGATGGTAATTCGATTGGTTTTTACGAACCGTTAGTTGGTTTAACAGTGGAAGCTGTAAATTCATTTACAACAGGTTTAATAACCCCACAATCAGAATCTTCATTAACAGTTACTCAACAAGGAAATAGTTTTACAGTAATAGGAATTGACAATGCAAATTATGCAGTCTATTCTATTGCCGGAACTGAAGTTGCTAACGGACAATTGACAAACAGCAAAATGCAATTAAGTTTAAATAAAGGCATTTACTTATTAAAAGCTAATGGCCTGGTTGCAAAATTTACCGTACGATAATTAAATATCTTAAAAATGGAGTACTGTATAATACTCCATTTTTTTTCTTATAACCAATAAAATGAAATATCATGAGAAAAATTAACGCTATTCTTATAATTGCTTTTTTGAGTGCATTTACCTTGAATGTAAATGCTGCGACAGTTTGGCAAGTTGCTGCTCCTGCAAATTTATACACTACCTACAGCAATGCCGGCTTTGTGTCTGGTGATATTATTGAACTTACTACTGATGGTGGTGCATATACCTGGGGTACAAAATTATCGACTATACCAAAGTCATTTACGATTCGTGCCGCAAGTTCTTCTATAAATCGTCCTGTAATAACACCATTGGCAACAGCTACTTTATTTTCGGTCAATAATAGTACAGCTTTTACACCTGACATAGTATTTGATGGAGTTGAGTTTGCCGGAAACAATACAATTACAGTTTTTCTAATTGCTGGTAAAACTACTACGGGTGGTTCATTCTCTTTAAATATCAATAATTGTAAATTTTCCGGTTTTCCTTCAACTTGCAATTTTGTTCAATATGCTAACTCTCAGTCCACTGACGTGATTACTCAAAACTTTGGCAATGTTACTATGACTAATTCAATCTTTATAGGTGGTAAGTCATTAATTGAAGCAGGTTCTGTTGTCGGTGCAAATAAATATAACATTGCAAACAACATGATCTTTACAAATAATTATTTTAAAGATATGACCGGACATCTTATCAATAGTAATGTTGGCACCATCTACTCTAATTCTCTATTGATAAATCATTGTACTTTTGATGGTTGTGCAACTACTACTTTATCCGAAATTCGTGTTGGTACAACTGCTACAACCGGGGCACCTACAATTATTAAGAACACATTATTTGCTAACCGTGGTGCTTCAACCACTGCAAATATTTTTGGTGGAGTTGGAGCGGAAGCAAATACAAATAATGCAGTTTATTATTCAGGTTTAGGTGTTGTAGGGACAATTTATCCGACTTCAGCCTTAGGCAATTATGTAACTGCCGGTTTTAATGTTAATCCTGTTATTGGTACAAATTATGTTGCAACAGCATCTGTGTATTACAATGCTGGTTCCGATGGCAAAACCATTGGTTATGTAGGACCAAGTGGTATTTCTACTGATATTCAGAATCAACTTCAGATCGCAAACAATGCGATAAGTATTATCCAAAATGGCTCTACATTTACCATTAGTACCGACAATGCTCCTTTCGCAGTTTATGCTACCAATGGCAGCCAGGTTGCAAAAGGACAAATTATTAATGGAAAAATAAACCTCAATTTAAACAAAGGAATTTACATTCTGAAATCAAATGGAAAAGTTGCAAAGTTTACTGTAAAATAGTTTTTTATTAGGTGTTTCCGAAGCCGACTTTCCAACAAGATTGTCGGCTTTGATTTTTTGAAACATATGCATTCAAACTAAATATCCATTTTCTTTGTTTCATATCTTTAGTCTTGACTCTTGGTTCTTGATTCTATCTCTCAGTATCATTTTGTGTAAACGAATAGTCATTTTGTGTATTTAGAAAATTGGCTTTTGATTCTATTTTTGTAAAATGATAATCGCACCGTATGGTTCATTCGTACTATCAATAAAGTAAATAATATTTTATGAAAAAACGCAATTTTAGTATCCTTTTTTTGAGCTGCTTTTGTTTTTTATCCATGATGGGTCAGGTCAAAATTAAAGGTAAGGTCTTAGACGACAAAAGAGAAACCATTATTGGTGCCACTGTAATTGAAAAAGGCACGAAGAATGGCACAGTAACTGATATTGATGGCAATTTCTCAATTACAGTTTCCAATTCTAAAGCAACAATTATAGTATCATATGTTGGCATGAAGTCTGAAACAATTTTACTTGCAGGTAAAACCGATATTACTGTAATTTTAGAGTCAGGTTCTATCGAATTACAGGAGGTAGTAGCGGTAGGTTATGGTAATATGCGCAAAAGCGATCTGACGGGTTCAATAAGTTCTGTAAAAGTGAAAGATACGGAAACTATACCTGTAGTTTCGGTTGACCAAATGCTCAAAGGCAAATCGTCCGGCGTTTACGTAAATTCAGCAAGCTCGGAGCCGGGTGGTGTGTCAACAGTTAAGATTCGTGGTGTTAACTCTCTTATTGGCGATACAGAACCTTTGTATGTGATTGATGGTGTTGCCATGGACAATGTGGATGCCGGTCGAAGTCCCTTTGGTTCGAACAATACCGTTCAAAAAACAAATCCATTGGCCTACCTTAGTCCTCAGGATATTGTTAATATTGAAGTGCTGAAAGATGCCTCTGCTACTGCAATTTTTGGATCTCGTGGTGCCAATGGTGTGATTTTGGTTACTACTAAATCGGGTGCTGCAGGTGCTACTAAAGTTAATGTAACCAGTTCACTTACTGTTGCACAACCCCGCAATAAAATTCAAATGCTGAATGGAGCTGATTATGCCCGTTATCGCAACGAATTAGCACTGCTCGAAGGTAAAGCAGATTTGGTTTATGGAAGTACCGATGCTACACTTCCACAAAATTTAAAATCGGTAAACTGGCAGGACGAAGTATTGCAAACATCTTTCTCTAATACTACACGTATTTCGTTAAGTGGTGGTACAAAAACATCAAACTATTATCTATCTAGCGGTTTGGACAAAAATCAGGGTATTGTGAAAAATACTGCATTTAAACGTGAAGATGTTCGTTTTAATTTTAATACGGATTTGTCAACTAAAATGAAACTCTCATTCAGTATTTCTGCTGCCCAGGTTCTTAGTCAGATGACACAAACAACGGGTATGGGTGGGTCGTTAAATTTTAGTGCAATTCGATCAATGATTAGTAAAAATCCGATACTTACTGTGGTGCCTACTATAGAAAGTGGGGAAATGGCGATGCTTAACACGCCAACTGCATGGATCAATGATTTTAAAAATGATAATACGGAAGCCAATGTATTAACCAAATTAGGATTAACTTATAAACTAAACAAATTATTAAGTTTTGAACTTCGTGGTAGTTACAATTACAAACAAAGTGAACGTTTCAACTATTATGGTCGGTTATTATCCGATTACAATGAAGGTGCAGCCGGTTATTCGTCGGTTAAGTATGTTGGTTATAATATTGATGCTTTGTTGAATTTCGAACATGCTTTTAATAGAACAAATCGTATTTCCGGTGTCATTGGTACTACCTATAGTGCAAACGATTTGATAACCTTGTTGTATTCCGCAAAAAAATTTCCGGATGACATTTTAGGCTATGAAGCAATGGGATCTGGCAACGAGACTTTCATCCCACTTACACGCGATAGAAATGAGGTAAAATTAAATTCTTATTTAGGACGTGCAACTTACAGCCTCAAGGATAGATATTTAATTACGCTTTCGGGCCGTTTGGATGGTTCCTCAAAATTTCCTCCGGGAAATAAGTTTGGATTTTTTCCTTCGGTAGCTTTGGCATGGCGTGTAAAAGAAGAAAGTTTCCTGAAAAATGTGGAAGTAATTTCGAACCTGAAAGTTCGGCTTGGTTGGGGACTTACCGGTAATCAGAATTTTCCGGCTAACTCAGCCGTTCCTGATTATGTTTCGGATGGAAATACAACCTATTATTATGGTGGTGTTGTAACAACAGGTCGTCAACAAACCCTGGGGAATCTGGGTCTTATATGGGAAACATCAGAGCAATATAATGCAGGTTTTGATTTGGGATTATTCAACGAACGTCTCAGTTTAAATGTAGATGTATATAGCAAACAAAATACTGATATGATAATTAAACGACCTATGATTCCTTCATTAGGTTTTACAGGCGGAGCAAATCCTTATGTTAATTTTGGCACTTTAGAAAACAAAGGAATTGACCTCGCGGCTAATTTTGTAATTATCGACAAAAAGGCATTTAAGTGGTCAATAGATGGAAATATCTCTTTGTATCGAAATGAAATCTTAAAATTAGGACTGGAACCAAATGCTTTGACTGGTTTGGTTTCGTATCTTGGCGATGAAATAAATACGGCAAGTCTTATTTTGAAGAATCCTGGTAATATTTTTATCGAGGGTCGTCCTGCCGGACTTTTCTGGGGACTTCAAACGGCCGGTGTTTATCAAAATCAGGCAGAGATTGATAAATACATGATAGATAATGGGATGGCTGGTTCAAAATGGTATTTCAATACTGCTCCTGCACCAGGCGACATAATTTATGTAAACAATGCGAAGGATGGTAAAATATCGACCGACGATTATGCTGTAATCGGCAACCCAAACCCCGATTTTACGTGGGGTGCAAGTTCGAATATGACTTACAAGCAATTTGGATTGATGATAGCTGTGAATGGTGTGCAAGGCAAAGATATTTTGAATGCCAACCTCAATACCGAAAATTTACTGAATGGTTCTATTTACAATGTACGTAAAGAAGCTTATTACAAGGCATGGCGTGGCGAAGGCACAAGCAATTATTATCCACGAATAAGCTCCGGAACAATTTCGAATTACGTAACTGATAGGCTTATCGAAGATGCTGGTTTTGTACGTTTATCAAACATAACTTTGAGTTATACGACTAAATTTGCTAACAAATTTTTTGTAAAAGATTTAAAGCTTTTTGTTACCGGTAATAATTTAGTGACAATTACCAAATACAGTGGCTTCGACCCTGAAGTTGATAGTTTTGCAGGCAATGGAATGAAAATTGGCATGGACAATAACTCATACCCTGCTTCCAGTTCTGTGATTTTTGGCTTTAACGTTAACTTTTAATTCTTTCAACCATCATGAAATCAATGAAGTTTATAGTACTTTTTTTCGCAGTAGTTGCCATTAGTTCGTGCGAGTCGCTTATTGAAGTGAAATCGTATAACAAAACGCCTGACCAGTTTTATCGCACCGAAACCGATGCATTATCTTCAATTACAGCTGTATATGCTCAATTTTATGGCTATAATTCGTTCGGTGATTATTATTGGCGTGTGTTGGAGTCGGCTGGTGGTGCCGTTACAAGTCCACGACCATTGGCCGATTTGGGTACCATTCTGAAAAAAACAAATACCAGTACCAATGCTGCCACTACCGATATGTGGGATGCTATTTATTATGCTATCCGCCTGTCGAACAATGTGATAGAAAATGTGCCACCCATGGATATTAATATTGATGTTCGTAATTCTGTGCACGGCGAAGCTCTTTTTCTACGTTCCATGCATTACTTTACGTTGGTGCGTATGTGGGGTGCAGTACCATTACGATTAAAGTCGGTACCCGAATATGGAGACCCTGGCTTACGCCAACCCGAAAGTGTTATTTATAAACAGATTATCGACGACTTGACATTGGCGTCAACGCTATTGCCTGTAACACAAACACTCAAAGGACGCGCTACCAAAGGTTCGGCCTATGGTTTATTAGCCAAAGTTTATCTAACAGCTGCCTCGATGAAAAAACACAGTGGAAACAGAGGTGGAAATTTTGATTTTGTAAATGTAGATGAGTATTATAGATTAGCAAAGGAAAATTGCCAAAAAGTAACCGACTTGGGTGTGCATCGTTTGGTGGATGATTATTTAAAACAATTCTCCATGCATTTTTCGTTGGATGGAACGGTTGCTCCTAATGGCTACGAAAACTCGGTAGAATCACTTTTCGAAATTCAGTTTCAGAATTCAACGCGCTATTCGGGCATGTTACCCATGCAACTTTTACCAACTCCATCACCAAAGATGACAAAAGACGCCAATGGTGTTTATACAAGCATTGCAGGCACGACAGGTCGTGGTGGTGGATATACTTATAACGATGCTGGCTGGGGTGAGTTTCGCATGACGCAAACCATTTTCAATAAATTTTACAAAGCACATTACGATACGACAGCCAAACAAGCAGATTACCGCATGGATGTTACTTTCTTAGGTGGATCTAAAGGTATTGTGCGTTCGTTCAAAAAGGGTGTGGAACAAGTCGGCGATACACTTTACACTTATCCTTACAATCCTCGCCCTGCTCCCGATTTAACACAGCGATGGCCTTATCTGGCTAAATACCAGGATTATAATGCTACTGCTTCGGCTCAGCATGGTGCCAACTTTGTTTATCTTCGTTATGCCGATGTGTTGTTGATGCAGGCCGAAGCCGAAAATGAGCTGAACGATCAGGTGAATGCTACAAAGCACTTAAATATGCTTATGGCACGTGCCCGTAAAGCCGATGGAAGACCTCGACTAACCCCACATGACTTTAGTAGCGGACTTACGCAGGATTCGCTTCGAAATGCAATATGGGAAGAACGGAACTATGAGTTGATGGGTGAAGCGCATTTGTGGTTCGATTTGGTTCGCACTGGCAAATACAAAGCATTTCTCGAAGAGTATAACACCAACGAATATCCGTTAAATACAACCGTATTCTTCAAAATGGATGTGGACGACCGTAATTTGCTTTTCCCAATTCCTTACAAAGAGCGTTCTATCAATGATAAAGTAACTCAAAATCCGGGTCATAATTAATTTACAGTGATTTGATTATCAATAGTTAAGGTAATTTTTAAAAAACATTCAAAATGAAAAGAGATTTTAATAAGATAGTTTTACTTGCTGTTTTTGTGTTTGGAGTTGTTACTTCGTGTAAAGACGAACCATATATTGAGCAATATATAGCACTCACCGATGCCAATTTTGCCATGAGTTACGACCCAACTCCGGTTACGGTAAATTATGATGTAACTAAAGATACACTGGCAGTTACTGTGGCAAAACCCACCAATTTTAAAGTGCCGATAGGTTTGGTTTATTCCATTGTGGTCGATACGATTATGGGCGATTCTACAGCATACATCACTAAAAACTACAAAAGTCTTGCTGCGTTGTTAGTTCCCCGTGGTGCTTATTCCCCTTACCCAATTCTGTATCCGAAAGATGCATTTAATGGAACTGTTCGAATCGATTATAATAACCTTCGCTCGTATAGCCTGATGTCGGAGAAAAATAAAGCAAAAGTGATATTTTTCAAAAAAGGGAAATATCAAATTTACATGAAAGTGCTCACGCCCAACGGTGCCGTTAAAATGCGAAACAATCCGATTAATTTGGTGGTTGATTTTATGTAGTTTTAGTTCATTGTAAAATCTCCCAAAATGCAAAAGACATTTTTAATTTTAATATTCTTCATTCTTACTTTTTGCATCCCCTCAGTTACAGCCATTAATTTCAATATCAATGCGGCTCAAAATATCGACAGTCGTATTGCCTTGAAACATGCTGCAACGAATAAACCGATTTATTCCACTCAAAACCATGTTTCAAGAACCTTTGTGCGAAATCCGGAATGCTGGGCTGCCGATTTGGATTTAACCTGTATTAGTCCGAGCAATAATAGAGAAGGAAACTTTAGGGCAGGTACATTAATTACTAAGCGACATGTGATTTTGGTAGCTCACTATAATTTAAAAGCCAACGATTCGATTTATTTTGTTACCAAAGATAATATCACCATTCGTCGGAAAATTATTGCCCATAAAGTCAATACCGACTGGAGTACTAATGTGCCAGATATTGAAATACTTACGCTAAATGAAGATGTGCCGGAAAGCATTACTCCCTGTCATTTTTTGCCTTCAAACTATGGATTATATCTTACAGGTGATGGTGACGGATTGCCTGTGCTTTATACCGATCAACAGGAAAATGCACTCGTTGCTGATATTTGGAGTATAAACTCCTCAAAACTTTTTGAATTACAAGTACCTATTCTTGCTAATCGATTAGCTCTTAATGAATCTGTTGTAACAGGCGATAGCGGAAACCCTGTCTTCTTGATTTTGAATGGTAAGCCTGTGATTTTTGGATGTTTTACATGGGGCGGTGTCGGATATGGTAATGCGCTGACATATTACGCCAATTTAGCAAACGGTGGAGCTATGCCCGAACAAAATATCAATGATTTGATAGTGGCAACTGATGCAATTGCCGGCATAAATACCGGATATAAAATTTCCTTTTTTGATTTTACTGCTACTGCTACAGCTAATTACATAGATCATACAAAACCGAAAATTAAAATTAAAAATCGCCTGATTCAAATCTCTCTTTCAAGCCTGAGAGACAATTCTGAGCTCACTATTACTGATATGTTTGGAAAAATAATTTCTAATTCTTACTTGAGTGGTTTACAATTCGAATATCATTTTGAAAATGCCGGAGTCTATATTGTGAGTATTCGGCAAGGATCAGATATAAATCATCAAAAGGTAATTGTGAAATAATTATTTTCAAACACTTAAATCATGCGTTTAATCATCCAACCCGACCTGTCGGGTATCTCCGAATGGACTGCCAATTATATAGCAGCCTGCATCAATAAATTCGTCCCAACTGCCAACCGGCCTTTTGTGCTCGGTTTACCCACCGGTTCCACACCCCTGGGAACTTATCAAAAGCTGACTGAGCTTTACAAAGCGGGCAAGGTGTCGTTTAAAAATGTGGTTACCTTCAATATGGACGAATATGTGGGAATACCCAAAGAACATCCACAGAGTTATTATAGTTTTATGTGGGATAATTTTTTCAATCAGATTGATATTCAGAGAGAAAATGTACATATCCTGAATGGCAATGCACCTGATTTGGAAGCTGAATGTGAAGCTTATGAAGCCAAAATTAAAGCAGTGGGTGGCATCAATCTTTTTTTGGGAGGCATAGGTGCCGATGGTCATATTGCATTCAACGAACCGGGTTCGTCGCTTCATTCAAGAACGCGTGTAAAAACCCTGACACAGGATACCATCATTGCCAATTCCCGGTTTTTCAATGACGATGTGAATCAGGTTCCCAAAACGGCACTGACTGTTGGCGTGGGAACAGTGATGGATGCTAAAGAAGTGCTCATTGTGGTCAATGGTCATAACAAAGCACAGGCGCTGCAACAGGCGGTGGAAGGGTCGGTAAATCAGATGTGGACCATCACTGCCCTGCAACTTCACCCCAAAGGAATTATTGTATGCGACGAAGCCGCAACGATAGAACTGAAAGTGGGAACGTACCGGTATTTTAAGGAGATGGAGGGATGATTTACAATTTAAGTTCCAAAGTAATCCTCGAACACCAGCCGCAAATGGAAAGTCCTCCTTTTTTTGATAACGACGAACGCCTGTTTTGGCAACGGGCAGAAGACCGCAATCAGGCAACTGCTAAACTTTACAATCAATTAGGTTTGGCTTGTTATGAAGCCATGGAGGCGTTTGTGGAGTATAAAACGAAATTTAAACTGTAGTAAGCACATTGATTATTTTTAAAGAGTATATTACAGTTGTCATTTTTGGTTAGGATAGTTTAATGATAAATTGAATTTTTGATTTACCACTTCATTCCACACCAAAATATTTGTATCTTTGCAGATATTCAGGTTATTTATTCGCAAATCTACCCATCATGGCAAAGAAAATACCTTACGGCATCAGCGATTACGCCCGCATCATGCAAGAAAACTATTATTATGTTGATAAAACCCGTT
>JBILFS010000263.1:0-3775 GCA_044351455.1 Paludibacter sp.
CTGGTATGCATTAATCGCAACCATGGTGCTTGCAGGTGGATTTATCGTGCACATTCTTTATGCGCTGTACTTATCATTTCAAAACATGAGAGCGAGAGGCAATGAAAAATATGCCGTAAATTCCCGTCAGGATGGCGTTAGCTGGTCGTCGCAAAACATGTTGATTTTAGGTGTCGTGGTACTCGGTTTTCTGGCTTTGCATTTGTTCCAGTTCTGGTCAAAAATGCAGTTGGTGGAATTGATGCACAAAGCAGGTGCTCATATTGAAGCACACATGATCAACGGAGTAGCAGTTGATGCAGTTGAGCATGCTGCCAAAGGAGCATACTGGGTAAAATATTATTTCATGGAATCTCAATTAGCAGTACCATATGCCATTACATATATTGTATGGTTGTGTGCATTGTGGTTTCACCTGACTCACGGTGTATGGAGTGCCCTTCAAACAGTAGGATTGAACAACAAAACCTGGTTACCAAGAGTAAAAAGTGTTTCAAATGTAGTGGCAACTATCATCATTCTGTTGTTTATGGCCGTTCCGGTTTGTGGCTTACTGAAGTTAGGCCCGCTCTTTAATTAATATCCAACTCTTTTAAATATAACAGATTATGGCAAAAAAACAAGCAAGTGCACAGGATGAAACTCCTGTAATAGATGCTAAAATACCTGCTGGTCCTTTGGCTGAAAAATGGACTAATTACAAAGCGCATCAGAAGTTAGTGAATCCGGCCAACAAAAGAAAGTTGGATATTATCGTTGTGGGAACCGGCCTTGCCGGAGCTTCTGCAGCAGCTTCATTGGCTGAATTAGGTTTCAGCGTAAAGAATTTCTGCATCCAGGATTCTCCCCGTCGTGCTCACTCGATTGCTGCACAGGGTGGTATCAATGCTTCAAAGAATTATCAAAATGATGGTGACTCGGTTTACCGTTTATTCTACGATACAATTAAAGGTGGTGATTACCGTGCACGTGAAGCCAATGTATACCGTTTAGCTCAGGTTTCAGGAAGTATCATCGACCAGTGTGTGGCTCAGGGCGTTCCTTTTGCACGCGAATACGGAGGTTTGTTAGACAACCGTTCTTTTGGTGGCGCACAGGTTTCCCGTACTTTCTATGCAAAAGGTCAGACTGGTCAACAGTTATTATTAGGTGCTTATTCAGCATTGAGTCGTCAGATTGGAAATGGCTCAGTAAAATTATATGCCCGTCATGAAATGTTGGACGTGGTACTGATCGATGGTCGTGCCCGTGGTATCATCGCAAGAAATCTGGTAACAGGTAAAACTGAAAGATTTTCTGCACATGCGGTGGTTATTGCAACCGGTGGTTACGGAAACACTTTCTTCCTTTCTACCAATGCCATGGGATCGAATGGTTCTGCAGCTATTCAGGCATATAAAAAAGGAGCATATTTCTCCAATCCTGCTTATGCACAAATTCACCCAACCTGTATTCCGGTACACGGAGAATATCAGTCAAAATTAACACTGATGTCGGAATCCCTGCGTAACGATGGTCGTATCTGGGTTCCAAAGAAAAAAGAAGATGCTGAAGCTATCCGCGCCGGCAAACTCAAACCAACAGATTTGAAAGAAGAAGACCGCGATTACTATCTGGAGCGTCGTTATCCTGCTTTCGGAAACTTAGTACCACGCGACGTTGCTTCCCGTGCTGCCAAAGAAAGATGTGATGCAGGTTATGGTGTTGGAAATACCGGACTTGCCGTATATCTTGATTTTGCATCATCCATCGAAAGATTAGGCGAAGATGTAATCCGTGCCCGTTACGGTAATCTTTTCCAGATGTACGACAAAATCGTGGATGAAAATCCATACAAAATGCCGATGATGATTTATCCTGCTATTCACTATACCATGGGTGGAGTTTGGGTAGATTATGAACTTCAAACATCCATCAAAGGATTATTCTGTATTGGTGAAGCAAACTTCTCTGATCACGGTGCAAACCGCTTAGGTGCATCTGCATTGATGCAGGGACTGGCAGACGGTTATTTCGTATTGCCATATACCATTCAGAATTATCTTTCAGATCAGATTCAGGTACCAAGATTCAGCACAGATTTACCCGAATTCGTTGAAGCAGAAAATGCCATTCAGGAGAAAATTCAGAGAATTCTGAATGTAAAAGGAAAACGCACTGCTGATTCCCTACACCGCGAACTTGGTTTGGTTATGTGGGATTTTGTAGGCATGGGAAGAAACAAGGAAGGTTTGGAACATGCTTTGGAAAGAATCAAAGAAATCCGCAAGGAATTCTGGTCGAACATCTATGTTCCGGGAAAAGCTGAAGATGTTAATATCGAACTCGAAAAAGCATTACGTGTTGCTGACTTCATTGAAATCGGCGAACTGATGGCAAGAGATTCTCTGATGCGTGAAGAATCCTGTGGTGGTCACTTCCGCGAAGAATACCAAACAGAAGAAGGTGAAGCACTCCGTAACGATGAAGAGTTTTCATTTGCATCCTGCTGGAAATTCAATGGTGAAGGTGAAGCTCCAATATTATTCAGGGAAAATCTTGAATATGAATTTATTAAACGTCAACAACGTAATTACAAAGCATAATCAGACATGGAAAAAAGTATCAATATAACGCTAAAAGTATGGCGTCAGGCAGGTCCGAAAGCTACAGGTAAATTCGAGACCTATAAAATGGATAAAGTATCGACTGACAGTTCTTTCCTTGAAATGCTGGACGTGTTGAATGAGAGACTGGTAAGTGAGCACAAAGAACCAATCGTTTTCGACCATGATTGTCGCGAAGGCATTTGCGGTATGTGTAGTTTGTATATCAACGGACACCCACACGGGATGGATGGCGAAACAACTACCTGTCAGTTGCACATGCGTCGTTTCAAAGATGGCGAAACAATCACTGTAGAGCCATGGCGTTCAGCAGGTTTCCCGGTTATCAAAGATTTGATGGTTGACAGAGGTGCTTTCGACAAAATCATTCAATCAGGTGGTTATGTATCAGTAAATACTGGTGGTGTACCGGATGGCAATGCAATTCCAATTTCTAAAGTTGATGCTGATGAGGCCATGGATGCTGCATCATGCATTGGTTGTGGAGCTTGTGTTGCTGCCTGTAAAAATGGTTCTGCGATGTTGTTCGTTGCTGCCAAGGTTAGTCAGTTAGCACTCTTACCACAGGGAAAAGTTGAAAAAACAGCCCGTGCCAAAGCCATGGTATCGAAAATGGACGAACTCGGTTTCGGAAACTGTACCAATACTGCTGCATGCGAAGCTGAATGTCCTAAAGCAATTTCGATTTCGCACATTGCCCGGTTGAACAGGGAATTTTTGAGCGCAAAATTTAAAGACTAAGAAATTCTTATCCACAGATTAAATCAATCTAAAGAACATCTAAAATAACCTCCGGCTGGTATTTCGTAAAAGAAATTCAGCCGGAGTTTTTTTTATTTATCAGCAATAAATCTAATTGAACAATCATTAATGAAAACCGTTTAATAGCATGAAGATTCCCTTTTGCAAGGATGAATGATTAAGCCAATGGATAGAAAACAATTTTTAAAAGCACTCGGAATCATTGGAATTGCCAGTGTAACCAACAAACAAAGAGAGATATACGGTATGATGAAAACCAATGAAAATGCTGCAATGATGCCCGCCCTGTTTGTAGGTCACGGCAGTCCGATGAATGCCATCGAAGAAAATGAATTTGTTGCAGGTTTCAGAAATGTGGCCAAAACAATCCCAAAACCAAGTGCTATTCTCTGCGTGTCGGCGCATTG
>JBILFS010000264.1:0-3773 GCA_044351455.1 Paludibacter sp.
GCATCTGCTCACTTTAATTATCTAACAAGCACTTCAACCACAAACGATTTAAAAGCAGGTTTAGCTCCTTTCAATACTACAACGAATTCTTTTTCTTTGTACACCAGCTCTGCAGCAATCGGATATGGAAATTCATCATACTTAACAGGTCTAACTCCTACAGTGACTACCGACCAGTTAGGAAATGTACGCACAGTAGGAGCAACAAATTATGCAGGTTCTGTAGAAACAACCCCATTGGCAACCACTACCCCATCAGCACCAACTTCAATTGTTGCAACAGCAGGTACAGGACAAATCTCAGTTGCTTTCAAATCGGGCGCTACAGGTGGTTCATTGATAACAAATTATAAATACTCGCTGGATGGTGGAACAACATTTACAGCTTGTTCTCCTGTAGATATATTAACTCCGATTGTGATAACAGGCGTTTCAAATCAGGCTTATACAGTGATATTAAAAGCTGTTAATGACAATGGCGATGGTATCGCAAGTGCTGCAAGCAATAGTGTAACTCCTGTAACTGTACCGGAAGCTCCAACTGCACTTGTAGCAGCATCAGGAAACACGCAAATAACCATATCATTTACAGAAGGTGCAAACGGAGGTTCTGCGATTACAAACTACAAATATTCGATTGACGGAGGTGCAACATTTACCGCATGCGATCCAGCTCAAACAACAGGTCCGATTGTAATTACCGGTTTAACCAACGGAACATCCTATACAGTTATTCTAAAGGCAGTAAATCAATATGGTGATGGAATTGCCAGTGCAGAAAGTAACAGCGTTGTACCAAGCACATCAACAGCACTTGAAAGCACTTTGAATCAAGCAGTAACCATATACAAAAATGCCGAAAATCAGGTAATTATCAACAATTCAACACAAAAAGCAGGATCTGTTTCACTTGTTAATGCCATTGGTCAACACATGTTAACCCGGAGAATTAACAACAATATTACAATGATCAATCAAACTGTTCAACCAGGCGTATATATGGTCATCGTTAATGTTGATGGCAATATATTCAAAAATAAAATTATTCTTTAATCAACTTCAATAAATTCTATTATTATGAAACACAATCAATTTTCAAAAGCAGTATTCACCCTCATTTTGAGTGTGTCTGTTACAATGGCCTCAGCAGCTGACATTTATTTGTCGAACTCAGGAGCCGACACCAACGATGGTTTTAGTATGGGAACACCCGTTAAAACCTTATCCAAAGCATTTACAATCGCATTGACGGGTGACGTAATTCACGTAATGAATATGATCAATATCAATGAAGAGCCGGTAGGTTCAGGTGCCCGTGCATCAATTGATATTACAGGATTAAGCACCACATTAGTGCTCCAAAAAAATGGCGTTACCTATACAACCTGGAATGCTGTGAATGGAACACTTGGGATTATTCCTCATACCCGTTCAATAACGCTTGTGGGAGATGATAAAGCTACTTGTGGCTTTGATGGTAATAATGTAAGCTGTATTATCCGCCATGATCATGGATCGGTTGCAGGAACAGTTATTACTTATAAAAATCTTACATTCAAAAACGGAAAAAGTAATGACTCATCCGGAGGTGGAGGACTTTACTTCAGGGGTGCTACTGTATCTACTGCTATTATCGAAAATTGTGATTTTACTGGCAACACAGGAAGTTCAGGTACTACAACAACGACTTTAAGGGCTGGTGGCGCATTATCAATAGTTCATGGTACAGCATCCATTAAAAACTGTACGTTTACAGCTAATAATGCCTCAAAAGGAGCTGCGTTATATATACAGGCAGGTAATGTTGTAATGGATAGTTGTCTTTTTGCAGACAATGATTTAAGTTTAAATGCAACCTCAACCGGTGGTGCTATCTATTCTTATCCCACATCTACAACTTCCGGTCCGATAAATTTAGAGGTTAAAAACTCACTATTTAAAAACAATAAGGCTGAAAATCAGGGTGGAGCTGTTTTTATTGGCGAAACTGTAGCACAAGGTTCAAATCTTAAATTTACAAACTGTGCATTTGTTGATAACTCAACAGTAAATGCAACAGTTACAGGTACTGCTGGCATGGGTGGTGCTGTTTTCGTAAACAACACCATAGCTGGTGCCGTTTCAAAAAGTGCATTTGTTAATTGTACATTCAAAGGCAATCAGGCCGGTGCAACAACTGGTGGAGTCTTTGCAGTAAACAGTTTATTGGTAAATTCGCAATTAAATCTGATTAAATGTACCTTAAGTGGCAACAAAGTTTCCGGAACAACCGGAGCAGGTGGTGCAGCTATACGTTACCTGAGAGCTGCATCAGCGGGTGTACGCAGAATTCAAAACTGTATCATCGAAAACAATACAGCGGTAGATGCCAATATGACAAGCGCTGCCGATTATGCAGATTTGGGCATGGAAATAATTGTTGATCCCGTAACATTTGTTGAAACTAAAAGTTATGTAGCCGGTACTAGTTTAATCATCGAAAAATCGTTGATTGGTAGCTGTAAAAATGCCGATTTCGAAACAGATTTTCCAATGAATAAAGCCAACTATGTATTTGAATTAAATGGAAGCATCGTAAATTCTTACAAAGCAAAATTAGGTGTATTCAACGAAGAAATGAACTATTTCCCTTTGTTGGCAGCTTCCGAAGCCATTGCCTATGGCAACCCGGCATTCTTATCAGGATTAACTCCATCGGTTAATACCGACCAGATTGGACGTTACCGCCCTGCAACAGCATGCTCGGCCGGTGCTTATGAGTTCAACAATGCAACAGGATTGAAAAATAATCTGAATAACTCAATTACAGTTTATCGCAATGAGAATAACCAGATTATTGTAAACAACACTGATGTTACTGCAGGAATTATTACCGTTTGCAACATGATGGGACAACAGTTATTCAGCACAGCCATCAATGGTACAAGTACCACGATCAACAAACCACTTACTTCAGGAGTTTATTTGGTCATGATCAATGCAAATGGCCGTATTAGCAGTCAGAAAGTAATGTTGAAATAGTCCTGAATCATGCCCGTTATCAATCGGGCCGGATCATGAACTTTTAATAAATGGCAATAATTGAAAAAACTTCAGTTATTGCCATTTTTTCGTTCTTAATACACATTCATTTTAATTATAAATTAAGTCTATTAATTGCAGGCTTATACATTTGCATAATATAATAAGTTAAGCATCCTTTATGAAAAAATACACACAATTTTCAATTCTTCTTTTCCTGCTGTGCTTATGTCTAAATGCCTTTTCCGGCAACATCATTTTCCCCTGGCGTGCCACAACTGCCATTGTGAAAAGTGGTGAAACCTTCGAAGTGTGGCTGAATGCCGATGAAGGGCAAACTGTTAACTCAGTGCAACTTGTCGGGCCATATAATGTTGTTGTCGCTACCTTCAAAATCAAAAAAGGAAATTGGGTGTATGATGTTACTTCCGGGAATACTTACAATACCCACATAAAAGTTCATGTTCCGGTCAGTTGCCCCGCCGACAGGTATGATATCGTGCTGAGCACTTCGGATGGTATCGTAAGTTCGCCTGCCGGAGTTAAAGTTATTAAAGACTATCAATCAGACTATTACATTTTACACTTTTCTGATGCACATGCTTTTCAAAGAGGTTCTGAAACTGTTCTGAACCGCATTTCTACCATTGTTGATATGGCCAATATTATCAACCCGGAAATGGTTTTTAATACCGGCGACAATTTGTACCGACCGACTGAAGACCGGATGAATCAGCTTTTTGCGGGGAATG
>JBILFS010000265.1:0-3772 GCA_044351455.1 Paludibacter sp.
TGATCCAAAGGGAATATTCAATCCGGGGAAAATTACCGATACTCCTGCCATGGATACTTCTTTGCGCTACGAACCAAGTGCTCCTGAAAAAGATATTCCAACTTATTTTGATTTTTCTGCCGATGGTGGCATCCTGAGATCGATAGAAAAGTGTAATGGTGCAGGCGATTGCCGCAAATCAGAAATCATTGGTGGCATCATGTGTCCGAGTTATCAAGCTTCCCGCAATGAAGAAAATACGACCCGTGCCCGTGCCAATATTCTGCGTGAATATCTGACGCATTCTGAAAAGAGAAATCCTTTCGATCACCCCGAAATTTATCAGGTGCTGGATTTGTGTTTGTCGTGCAAAGGTTGTAAATCCGAATGTCCGTCGAACGTGGACATGTCGAAGCTAAAAGCCGAATTTTTGCAACATTACCACGATGCCCATGGTGTACCGCTCAGATCCTGGCTGATTGCCCACATTGCCCGCATCAATCGTTTTGCATCCTGGTTTCCGGGACTGACAAACCTTATTTTAAGCCGGGGGTTTATGATGTCTGCGCTTGGATTTGCAAAGGAAAGACATTTGCCTGAATTGCAGAAACAAACATTTGAAGTCTGGTATTCAAAACATTATCAATCCCTGAAACAAGAAGCCAACCTGCATCAGGAGAAGAAAGTCATGCTTTTCAATGATGAATTTACCAATTATTATGATGTAAAAGCAGGCATAGCTACCGTCAGTTTACTCATGAAACTTGGTTATGATGTGGCATTGGCTCCTCTGAAAGAAAGTGGCAGAACATTCATATCCAAGGGATTATTGAGAAAAGCGCGCAATATTGCTGAAAAGAACATCAGCAAAATCAGTTATTTGATCGCAGAAAATACTCCATTGATTGGTATAGAACCATCAGCATTGCTGACATTCAGAGATGAATACCCTGAATTGGTTCGTGAAAATCTCAGATCTGATGCAAAACATATTGCTGCCAATACTTTTCTGATTGATGAGTTTATAAGTCTGGAATATGTAAAAGGCCATATCGAAAGAAATCAATTTACAAACAGAAAAGTCACGATAGCGCTACACGGACATTGTCAGCAAAAAGCCATTGCCACCACCCAGTCAACTATTTCAATGCTTTCGATACCTGAGAATTACGAAGTGAGAGAAATCCCATCGGGTTGTTGTGGCATGGCCGGTTCCTTTGGTATGGAAAAAGAACATTATGCTTTGTCCATGCAGATCGGGGAATTAAAACTGTTGAAACAGGTGCGTGGCTTGCCCGAAACAACCCTGATTTGTGCTTCCGGTACAAGTTGCAGACAACAAATCAAAGACGGAGCCGGGCGCAAAGCCCAACATCCGGCTGAGATATTGTCGGAGGCTTTGAAGTGATTATAAATCTTTTATCTTCAAAGGATTGTAAGAAATTCCTTCGTCGAACACATCGGTTTGTTCCTTTTTCTTCACCCATTTCACGAGGACATTGGTAACAGGCAATGCCAGGATTTCATAGGCCGTTTTCATGCCGGTTTGTGTCAGGATTAACATCAACAAATCATTCATCGGAATTACGCCACTGAAAGCGATGAAGAAAAAGACAAGGGAATCGGCACCTTCGCCAACGAGTGTGGAAACAATAGCACGGATGGAAAAACCCCTTCCTTTTTGCATGATTTTCATTTTACTCATCACGAAAGCATTCAGAAATGCCCCGAAAAGGAAAGCAACAAAACTCGCAAACACAATTCTTTCTGTATTTCCCAGGACCAGTGCAAATTCATCCTGATGGGTGAAGTTGGCTGACCCGGGAGCCAGAATGCTGAATTTGAAAATCAACACGGCTAAGAAGTTCATCAGAAATCCATTCCAGATAATCAAACGCACTTTTCTGTAGCCCCAGACTTCGGCTATCAGGTCGTTGATGATGTAAGATACGGGGAAAATCAGGAGTCCGGCAGTTGCTTCAATCGGACCAATTTGAATTAATTTTTGCTCAACGATGTTGGCAACGATCAGGCATACTGTGAAAAGCATACCAGCCACCATAAAGGCGACAGAAACTTGTTTTTTCATTTACTCTTGTTTTTTACGTGGTGTTCAAGTACACGTTTTGCAGCTTTCGGCGCTGTAAAAAAATGCGCGGCAAAGGTAGAGAAAAGTTTTATATTCCCCAAATGCCATATAAACCGGTTAATTGTCGTACCTTTGTACCGAATCGTATGCCGTCAGATTAATCATATAGTACTTGCAGAGAAGGACGGATACGAAATTATTTTATGACATTTGATAAATTAGATCTTATAGAGCCGATCTTAAACGCTCTAAAGCACGAAGGTTATTCGACTCCAACTCCCATTCAGGAAATTTCAATCCCCATTATACTTCAAGGACGTGATTTGTTAGGATGTGCTCAGACTGGTACAGGTAAAACAGCTGCATTCGCCATTCCTATGCTCCAGTTGCTGGAAAATGAACTGGCCGGTAATAAATCGCATCGTAAAATCAAAGCGCTGATTGTTACCCCGACCCGGGAACTGGCAATTCAGATTGATGAGAGTTTTGCGAACTACGGACGATTTCTGAATCTGCGGCATACCGTCATTTTTGGTGGTGTGAATCAAAATCCACAGGTAAATATTTTGAAATCAGGCGTTGATATTTTAATTGCCACGCCCGGACGATTACTCGACCTGCAAAATCAGGGTTTTGTTAAACTGAATGAACTCAGCATTTTTGTATTGGATGAAGCCGACAGGATGCTGGATATGGGTTTTATTCATGATGTAAAGAAACTGATTAAACTCCTTCCGAAGAAGCGACAGTCCCTGTTCTTTTCTGCCACCATGCCCGATACAATTCGTTCGTTGGCAGCTACGATTTTAACACTTCCAAAAGAAGTTGAAGTTACTCCGGTTTCTTCTACAGCCGAAACCATCCAACAGGAAATGTATTTTGTAGATGCAAAAAGTAAAAAGGATTTATTGATTCATATCCTTCAGGATAAAAAGATTGCGACAGCGCTGGTTTTTACCCGAACCAAACATGGTGCCGACAAAGTGATGCGTACCCTGGTGAAAGCCAATATAAAAGCTGAAGCAATTCATGGTAACAAATCCCAGAATGCCCGTCAGAATGCCCTGCGTAATTTCAAGGAACGATCTACCCGGGTTTTGGTTGCAACCGATATTGCTGCCAGAGGGATTGATATTGATGATCTGAATCTGGTTATAAATTTTGAAATACCCAATGTGCCTGAAACATATGTGCACAGAATTGGTCGTACCGGTAGAGCCGGACTTTCAGGAAAAGCCATTTCATTTTGTGATGAAGAAGAAGTAAGTTATTTGCGTGACATTCAAAAGCTTATTTCAATACAGATTCCTGTTGTAACAGAACAACCTTTTCATGTGGAACATGTGCTGAATAGTCCGAAACCGATGGCCGGGCCAAAAAATAATGGCAAATCAAAGAGTGCAGGAATTGATCCCGGAAAAGGGAAACGCAATTTTGTTGTCAATAGAAATCCGTCAAAGTTGCTGAAGTAATCTTCCCCGCAACATATGCCTTTTTCCCGGAGGACCTTCTAATCGTTCAACTTTAAACCCTGCTTCGCGCAAGGCTTGTTTTACGATGCCTTTCGCACAATAAGTGGTGAGAATAGCTCCGGGATTACAATGGGCTGCCATGGTTGAAAAACGATTATTCAGCCATAATTCCGGTTGTTTTTCAGGTGAAAATGCATCGAAATAAATCAGGTCGTACATGCCATCAGGTTCG
>JBILFS010000015.1:0-13245 GCA_044351455.1 Paludibacter sp.
CGGATTTCCTTTGCAAGAAAATTGTGGATAAGCAGCCAATGCAGAAGTTACGTGACCAGGCATTTCAATTTCGGGAACAATATCTATATAACGTGCCTTAGCATAAGCTACCATTTCTTTAATGTCGGCCTGAGTGTAAAATCCACCGTACGTAGCTTTTTCTCCGGCTTCCTGTTTCGTCCGTGACCACCAATGTTTGTCTTCTCTATCAACGCGCCAAGCTCCAATTTGAGTCAGTTTGGGATATTTTTTAATTTCAATTCGCCATCCCTGATCATCAACCAGATGTAAATGCAGTGTGTTGATTTTATGAAGAGCCAGATTGTCGATCATGCTAAGAACTTCGTCTTTGGTAAAGAAGTGGCGCGATACATCGAGCATATATCCCCGCCAACGGAAAGCCGGATTATCGTTGATGCTGACAACCGGAACCAGGCATTCCAACTTGCTCTGTTTCTTAACACTTTCAATTTCACGAGGTAATAACTGACGCAGTGTTTGTGTTGCATAGAAAAAACCTGCTGGTTGCGATGCTTTGATCGTAATGCGATCTTTTTTAACTTCAAGTATATAACCTTCAGGAGCTATCGTAGCTTCTGATTTGAAGTAAATCTGATTTGATCCTTCGACACCTCCAACTTTAATAGAAAGTTTCCAGCCCTTTGTTTTTTCGAATAATATGGCAAACTGGCTCGCAATGGCTTTTTGTTCGGCATTCTCGACAACAAATCTGGTACTCTCTTTCAGCTTAAATGAAGACTCTCCCAGGGTCATTTCATTAACCTGAGGAACGATTGCAATTTCATTTTCAGAGAAAGAACGGTTTGTTTTAAAGCTACTAAAAAAGAAGCTGATTAGTATAAGAATAATTCCTGCTATTGTTTGTTTCATTGTAAATATAAATTAATTTTCAATTACCGAACTTAACCGTTCTTGATTGAATACTTAGTTAAATATGGGTTTACCCACTCTTATCTTTATGTTTTTTCTCTTATTGCCTACTGTATTATTAATTTTTCATTCATAACGTTGCCACTCCGATCCGTTATCTGAATAAAATAATATCCTGCCTTCAGGTTTCCTTTTTCTAATTGAAATTGATTGTCGCTACAATTGAAAGTTCTGACTTCTTTACCCGACACATCAATTATTTTTATGGTAGCGTTTTTCTGTTCATTTGAGAAATGTACGGTTGCTTGAGACTTTAATGGGTTGGGTACAATTCTTACAAATGAACTTGTTGTAGCTTCTGAGATTCCTGTAGGCACAGATTTATCAAGAGATAATTTAACCATTCTTCCTTCACCGGGTTTTAATACATCAATTATTATATATGTTTCTTTTGTAAGTTCATTGTATAGAGTTTGTTGAATGTCTTGTAACGGATTTAATGGTGAATCGTTATATGCATCAACTCCTTTGTATATTTTTGCTTTAGTGCTTCCTGATAAACCATCATGTCTGCCGTTTAATGTTATTACCAGATCAAGTTGAGTAGTTCCGTAGCCATTTTCACCATAAGTATCTTTATTTACAACCAGCAAATAATAATCGCCTGGTCTGACGAAATAAGGGCTATCCTGCTGTGCATTGCTAAAAACACCTACTAAAATATCTTCAGCTGAAACTTCTTTGATGATACCTTTGTAGTTTAATAATTTTTCATCTGCCGGAAAATCAACTACTGGTGCTGCCTGAGGATTTGCATCTCGATTATCACAATAAGGTATATTGGACGTCCATGGTCTGCTACCTGCCTTACCATCGGCAGGTGGCAAATATGTATTATTGTTCAAAGCAGCTATGTTTTTATTATTCATAACGATAGGACCAACGATATTTTCAACATAATTATTAATCCTTTTGACATCATTATACTTCGTATTGTTATCCACTATACCGGTACCTACAGTAGGCGCATTTCTAAAATAATTACCATCAACCGGCCAGTATAGAATACCTTTTGCACCATAAGCAATCGGACAAAAAGCACTAAATTGCAATTGTTGGTAATTTGTGTTTTCAATCCAAAGTGGCAACCCACCATCGGTTGAAGCTGTATGAATGTAAAACCAAAAGTTGCTGGTATTTAAAAAGGTTTTTCTAAAGTGACTTAAAATATAGAAATAGGCTCCAACGAAAAATTTAACCCCACTGGTTGCATTAATCTTGAAAGGATAAGAATCAGCAGAAACAATTTTAGGATTTATTGATTTCAATCTTGAGATTCCAAACTCAAAACCCGGATTATTAATGCCAGCATAACCACCAGACATATTAACCCATAATGGCTTAATTGATATGCCTCTGGATAAAAAGTAATTATCATTAAATATATTGCTAAAATATACCAGTTTATTATAGCCAGGCGATACAGTAGGGACTAAATCCGGTTCATCTCCACTGTTAATTCCTAATACAAAAGGGTCATTTAAAAAAGAATTTGAAAACCAGTTCTTAGGGGGATTAGCAACAACCCAATTTTGAGGACTGGTAAGGGGATTGTTAACCGGATAATGAAATAATGCATTATCCGATACCATAACTTGTAATGGTTTAGATGGGGAACTAACTGTTTTTACCAATTTTAGTACATACTCTCTTTGTCTTCGGGCTTCAGCAGAGTCTTGACTAACGAATTGAGCAAAGCTACCATTATAATATACATAAGATGGAGATGATGCTTTTGGGAATTGATAGTTGCTCCAATCCGGTTTCATAGACCAGGTTCTATTTAAATCGTTTGCCATTGGGTCTAGCAATAAATTAAAATGGCAGTCATATATTTTTTTATAAGCAAGTATATCCGCTTGATATTCAGCGTTAGTTTGAGTTAAGTTCAATATCCCCGAACTAGAGGCATTTGCAAATGGTGTTGTTGCTGACCCACCAATTACAAAGTTATTTTGCTTCCACTGTGCGTTAGTGGTAATAAAGCTAATTAATAATAGTGTTACGAGAAATAATTTTGTATTCTTCATTTTGATTGTAATTTTAGTTGTAAATATTACCTGATAACAGTTTCACTCTTTTTTTAATCCTTAGCAGAGATTTTATATGCTATTTTTGTTTTTATACTTCTAATTCAATGACTACCATTTAATAACTGTTCGCCTGAATAACTTCCATAACTAGTGATGCAAAACGATGAAATCAGAATTAACAGGCCTACAACTAATAGTATATATGTCTTTAACTTTACACTTTTCCATTCTTTCATTAATACGCCCACAATGTAGCTGAAAAATATAAGCATGGACATGTGAAGCACCCAGCTTGCAAATTGAAAATTACCCATTTTTACATGACCTAATCCATAGAAAAAAAACTGGCCAAACCACAGGATTCCGGCAAGCGCCGACCAAAGCCAATTTCGTGTTATCGTATTTCCCGACAATCCGTCTACGGGAAAGAACTCTTTCAATGTTCCATTTCTTAGTCCGGCAACGATAAACCAAATCAGATTAACCACAAAACATCCCGAGGTAGAAATAACCAACTTGGCATTCCCTTCGAAATGTCCGGCTCCGTTTATTGCTGCCATGTCGGCGATAGGTTTTCCATACTCAAGCGAAAGGTTAAAAACCCCTGAAAGCACCCCGGCTATAACGGTTAAAAGCAATCCAACAGTCATGTTAAATCCGGCTTTACCCATATTCGAAGCATTCAAATCTTTTTCCTTTAGGAAACCTGCCCAACCGCAAATAACAACTCCAAGCAGCGATAATATCATTCCCATAAGAACGATTTCTCCACCAGGTTTAGTGAAAAAATTGCCCAGTCCTCCAAAAATCATCAATGGGAAAACAGTACCCAAAACAGCTGAAATACCAATTGCTAATGTATAGGTTAGCGAGTACCCAATGTGCTTGATGGCTATTCCAAACGACATACCGCCGAAACCATAAACTCCACCAAGTAAAAATGCTGTCCAAAATGGTTTTGCCGGCGCATCAATAAGGATTTGAAAGAATCCCGGTACGGTTAGCCAACCAACTACCAGCGGCATTATTATCCATGCAAAAAGCGACTGCGCCAACCAAAAAGTACCCCACGACCATTTTCGTGTTTGTGTATTGGGCAAATAACAACTTGCAGCAGAAATGCCACCAATAGCGTGTAAACCTGTTCCGATTATTGGATTTGATGTAATCATATAGTTGTAACTTTTGTTGCTTATCTATTAATCGAGATGAAATACTTCTTCCATATTAGCCCAAAATTCATCAGGTTCAGCGGTTTCAAGAGGCTCCATCAATGGTTTGACTTCTGCCCACCAACGCTGTGTTTCTGCATCAGCAGACATTTTCGCCATATCGGCACTGAAATCATTGCCTGAATATTCAAAGTAAGCAAACAACAGATTGTCTTTTAAATAAATTGAATAGTTTCGAAGATGACATCCCGATATCATTGCTTTAACTCCCGGCCAGGTATTTTGATGAAGCCGCACATAATCTTCAATTCCTTCCGGTTTTAAGCGAATCACTTGTCCATATCGTTTAGCCATAATTACTGTTTTAATGCATTAAAAAGAGCTTCTATTTTTTCAGGAGCAATGTCGGGCAAAATAGCCTCATGACTTGGCGATATAATCAGCCCGGTTGGGAACAGCTCTTTCAGTTCGTGTACCTTTCTGGCAACATCTTCCGGTCGGCCATTTACCAGCAGGTTTTGAGCATCTACTCCGCCGCAAAAGGCAACTTTCCCGTCAAAATATTTTTTAAGGTTTGGAGCATCCATTTCATTTGCCAGTGCCTGAATAGGATGTATTATATCTGCGCCTAAATCGGCCAAATCCTGAATAATCGGGAATATGGAACCGCACGAATGATGCATCACGGTCAACCCATAACTTTTGGCTTGTTCAATCAGTTTTTTAGTACCCGGAAATACAAACTCACGCAGGGAATCCGGATCGACCATCAAACAGGCCTGACTTCCAAAATCATTCCCAATAAGGACCGCATCGAGCATTCCCTTTGTTGATTCGTAAAATATTTCATTGGCTTTCAGGTAAAAGTCAGTAATACGTTCGATGACTGCCTTGAACATATCAGGATTGGCTAGCATTACTATCATGGCCTGTTCCATTCCAAATGCAGCACATGCATCCTGAAAATGGGCGCTCCACATAATCCCCATTTTGATCTTGTCGGTAGGTGCTGCTGACACCCGTCGGAGTGATTCTTCTCTGTCGAGGTATTTGGCCGGATCTGGCCAATCAAATTTGTCAACATCAACCGGATTTTCATAATCTTCGAAGAAACCGGGCGCAGTTAATGTTCGTTCATCCGGAGTATCTAAATGGTTAACCTTCGCAAAATTAAAAGCACAAGCTATATGGTTCGAAGGGGGGTAGTTGTACGGAACTTCGATGGGATAAATATCATCGTCAATTTTCTCACGTAACTGATCGATACTCTTTACCCCAAAATAGCTCATCAGGGCTGATTCTGCCATGGGTACCGGTAGCCCCAGCCATGAAGCCGGACGATCAACCTGCTGGTGATGAATGGTGGCAAAGAAGCGTTCTTTGTGATTCATAATATTTGAATTAGTATGTAATTTTATTAATTGATTTTGGATTCATTCAGGACAATCACATCTTTCTTTCTAGATGAAGGAGTTACTTTTAACATGGTAATTTTTCCATTGCTTACAGAACCTTCAACTATAGTATTATAGGGTGCATGCAATTTGAAGTCAGCATTCCAGCCTTTTGGCCATGCAGGTGTAAGGTAAATTTTTCTTGAGTATGGATCGGTTTGTAACAACAAAGATTGAAATACTTTCATCAACATACCACTGTGATCTTGGTCGGGAGTCCAATCGTAATTTGGTCCCCAAAAGGCAGGGAAACGCGATAAATTCTGGTCACTTTTTTGGTTAACCCGACCGATTAATGCCTGTTTAGCCTGATCGGTCAAACCCAAGTACGCCATAAACAAATCATCCTGACGCCATCCAAAAGTACCTTTGTGCCACGTATGCTCCAGAGCATTCTTTGCTAAGTCGATATCTGGTCGGCCAAGCCCATAAAGACGGAATGGAAAAACGCTATACAATTCCGGAATTTCAACATTTTGCAATCGTTCGAACCGTGCAGCCGGAGCCAATGCTTTTCCTGAAGGAGTTTCGCGCACCGGAATCTCAGGCAATTTGACCGCTATGGCCTTCCAGAATTCACGATCCTGCGTATTCGTCAGGTTTTCGGGTAAGGCAAGTAAACGGCTGCTTACGCCATAAAGTCCTGCCAGTTCAGGCATTGGATTGGTACAATCCCACCAGGTCTCAAGTGCCTGCGAAGGGTACATAACCAATTTTCCCTGTTCATTGCATTTGTAATAGTTATCGAAAAATTTCAAGACATCGTTAGCCAGTGGCACTATTTTTTTATTCAGGAATTGTGTATCTCCTGTATAATCGTAATAATCAAGCATCATGAAAACCAATTCCAGACCTGACACCCATTCCCTCTTATGGTATTCAATCTCCTGCAATTTATCGGTTCGTTTTTCAAAAGGTACATATCCGTAAGAGGAGGTAAAAACGGCTCCCCACGGATATATGCATTCGGCAAAGTAGGCTCCGTCGAAACCAAAGTATTTTTTTGTTCTGAACTTATTCAGTTGATAAATGTCTCCTGTGTACATGTCGAATAAAGGCTTCATCATTTCAAAATCGCCTGAAGCATACAAGCTGATGTAAGGCAAACGGGTATTCTGCCACCAGTATCCTGGACCCCATCTGCGATAATCAGCATTTCCGGGAGCGTCCTGGTAGGGTACTGTAAAAATTGAACCGTTGAATTTGATTGGATACTTACCCCTGCCGGCTGATGCTGTTACAAAACGTTGCAATGCATAGGCTTGGGATAATGAAAAAGCCTCGTCGTTTTTTTTGGTTGAAACGCTGTCGGTAACACAAGTCGCATGAATATAGCTTCTGTTCCAGAATCCTTTCCACCACTGATTATGTTTAGCTTTTCGTTTGTTATATGAAATTTGGTCATTGCTGTCGGATAGTTTCCTGATATCGTCGTACCATTCGCTGGATGTTGAAGGATACTTCGTTAACACAAAAACATTTAAACGTGAATTTTCAGTTTCAGCAGTTTGCAAAGTGGTATCATTCAAACACTTGGTTCCGGTTCCGGTAATAATCGCCCCAAATGTGCGGTTTTTGATCGGGTCGTCACTGAAATGCTCCGATAGCCCTTGTAGTTGATTGGTAAAATCGAACCCAACTGATTTTGAATTGTGATGAAACCAGCCAATGTGTTGATCGGAACCAGGCAGGATGCTGTCGGGTTCAACAAATACTTGCTGAGACATTTGATTTGGCACAGAAAAGTCATTAAACAAATCGCTGACTTCGAGTGATTTTAAGGCTTGTCTTTCTTTCCGCCACAATTCAATGCACGCCGTCATACTGACCGGTTGTGAACTTTGATGATCGATATGAATCACAGGATTATTGGCATCGACCCACACCTGCATTTTGAAAAACACTTCTTTGCCCTTTAATCTACCACGGGATGAAATTAGAATAGATCCTGTCTTCAAATCCAGTTCCTGTTTAAATTTACTGCTTTTAAAGACTAGTGCCGGATTACATTTCACTCTGACCTTTCCAACTTTGAGTAGGCGGCCGTTTTCGTCCCATGTATCGATTTTACCAATGTAAAAACAGAGATCTCCGCTTTCTTCGACCCACACATTCAGTCCAATATCCCCATTTCCAATGGGCATCGAACCATTGTAATCCTTGCTTGGCGAATCCCAAATTACATTGTAATCCTGTAGTTTCTGCTGTTTTTTGGTAAATGCATTGGCTTCGGAAAAACATCCATATATACAAAATACCAATGTAAGTATTCTTAAAAATGCAATTTTCGTAAAATTCTGTTTTATCATGAATATTAAATGATTTTAAAGTTATTATTTTGGCTTTCCAAGACGCTCACTTAGCCTAAAAAATGGGCGGGTTTTGGGCTAGCCATTTTATTATTGATTAGCCACGTTCTGGCATCAAAAACATTAACCCAAATGCTTATTCAGCAGCGGTTGTAACTTTAATTACATTTGAATAATTGAAATAACCTGATGGATTCAGAGTAGGATTAGTCCTGCCAATTGTACGAATATAATATTCGGTATTTGCTTTCAAATCTTTAAATTGAGCAGTATAAGTTAATTGATTTATTAAAGCATTAGGAGTACTTTGTGTATTAGTAATAATCCTGCTCGTAGGTAATTCTCCAAGGTAATTATTCACATCAACACCTAAGGTAGACCCGATAACTGCACCAACCCTATCAATTTTCTGGGTATTTCCATTGTTTCTAACCGTATATGTCAATTTAATGCTATTTGCAGTTATTTCACCTATGGTTGCATTGACATTCAGATATGGTTTTACCTTAATGTCTAAGGTTGTACTTCCTTTTACATCTACTATAAGGGTATCTGTATAGTAAAAAGGACCAATAGCAATCACTTTATACTTGCCTGAGAAAATCCAGGCATTGGTATACGATCCATCAGAGTGAATAGCCGAATTTATTGGATTTGCAATTTCAGAGCTGTAGTCTAACTGTACGAGCCTTATAATTCCTCCATTTAGAGTTTGGGATGGAACCGGTGCGCTCGTTTCAGAATCAATTAACCAACCGGAAAGTTGCGAATCAGGAGCGTCGTAATTATCTAACGTACAACCCGTAAGGAGAACTAATAACACTATTATAAGTGTGAACGTATATGCAAAATGTTTTTTCATTTTTAATATTATTTTTGAGTTTCAGAAATATGTAAAACCCACATGTTTTGATATCCATGTTTTGAAAGTTTAAAACATGTGAGTCTACAAAAAACTATCACAATTAATACCCCGGATTTTGAATCAATTTTGGATTTTTGACAATTTCCCAAGAGCTGATTTTCTCATAATACAATTTAGAAGGAAATGTACGTGTGTTTTTGGGAGCATTTACTATTTCGAAAGTATATTTCATTTGCGCTGGGCTCTTACCTTCTTCCCACATAAGCCATGGATGAAGTGCCTTAAATTGTGTGTTACTTAACAACTGGTCAGCTATTTTCCATCTACGGATATCCCACCAACGATGATTCTCAAACGCAAATTCAACTTTACGCTCATGTCTTATCTGATCGCGTGAAATGTTTACAATTTTTGCAATACCGGCTCTTGTCCTGATTTGATTTACTGCCCACAATGCATCAGCAGTTTTTCCGAGTTCAAAAGCAGCTTCGGCATAATTTAATAAGACTTCAGCATAACGGAAAACATACCATGGATTAGTCGATTTATAATAATCAACTTTGTTAACCGGATCCAGGTATTTCTTAAGATAGAAACCTGTTTTTGTTGATTCATTGTTAATCTGTGGTCCATCCTTACCAACACGGGTAATACTGTTTGCACCGGTTCCGTAAGTTGCTGTAAAATTATCGGAAGTATATTTTACTCCGCCATCAATTATTCCTCGTCGAACTTCAACTATACCGCTTTGCCAGTTAGCAAATGGAACTAAGATGGAAGCTAGTAATCGGGGGTCCTTATCTTTAAATAAATCTCTTGGATTACTATACAAAATTGGAGTCCCATCCGGATTTTTTATCTTTAGTTTTCCTTCGCTTCCATTTGTATATTCAAACTCTTCGACTAATTCGAGGGTTGGACAAGTACAACTACCATAACCGATAGCAAAGCTATGAGGAGTATTAAAGTAATCGAAACAATGTGTTTTGTCAGGTGCCAGGTATGTTTGAGCAAAAATTACTTCCGGATTACCGGCTAACTTGAGGAATAGTTCCTGAAAATTTGCTGCTTTGTCGGGATTAGAATTATATAAACTAAACTTAGCCTTATCAATAATTTCTTTTGACACATCATAAGTTTTTTGCCAATAATCATTTGCTTCACTCGCTTGAATTCCGATCAATCCATTTAATTGATAAGAACCAAATGTAGCTGCGGATGCTGCGTAGAGCATTGCTCTGCTTTTTAATGTTAATGCAGCATAGCGGGTAACTCTGAACTGATTTTCTGACGAATTGGTTTCTGGAAGCATGGGAGCTACTTCATCTAATTCTTTAGCAATAAAGTCGTAAATTTCTTTTTCTGTATTTCGTGGCAACTGAATTGAATCCAGATTATCGCCAGTATAATCCTGAACTTTTGTAATTAGCGGTACACCTCCATAGCGTTTTACCATTGAGAAATAATAAAATGCTCTTATAAATCTAGCTTCTGCCAAAAATCTTGTTTTCAGATTCTCGCTAATACTGGCTGTGGGAATTTTTGCTATAAAATCATTTACATTTCGCACATTATCATAACCCCACCACGAATACCATCCAACGCCTAGAATAGGATCATTTGAAGCACCCCAATTGTATGATCGGACAGCCTCGTCGGTAAATTGGGATGGAAAGCCAGCTTGTGATGCGAACCAAAAGTCTAAATCCTCGGTCGGCATTTTCTGATACAATACCGCTGTAAGTGCTTCGATGCCCGAAAGTGAAGCATAAGCTGCATCATCTGAAATGATGTTTTGTGGCTTTCTGTCCAAGAAATTGTCGTTACACGAAACCCAAAGGGTTACGCATAACAAAAATATTATTTTTACATGTATAGTTTTCATATTTGATTTATTAATACATTTACGAATTGTTAATTAATACTGAATATTAAATCCAAGAGTTAGCACTTTTTGTTGTGGATAAAAATAACCTCTACCACTCTCAGCTTCAGGATCGATAAACTTTATTTTATCAATTGTGAATAAATTTTGCCCTGAGAAATAAAAGCGAAATTCGTTTATTCCAATTTTTGAAATTAAAATTTTTGGTATTGAATATCCTATTTCCATGGTTTTTAACCGTAAGTAGCTTGCATCTTTTAGCCAGAAACTCGAGTAATATTTATTGTTTTCTATACCATTTGCACGTGTAGTTGGATATTTACCAGGAATCCACTCGCTATTAACATCGTACATATCAGCTTTGTGCCAACGGTCAGTTTGAAACGCAAAAGCGTTCGCATTGTTAAAAAACGGATTTTGAAGTTCATTGTTATAATACGCATTAAAGTTGCTTGCTCCCTGCAACAGCATAGACAAATCAAAACCTTTGTATGCTGCCGATAAGGTTAATCCGTAAAATAATTCCGGAGTAAATCCGCGTCCAATGATCTGATTATCGCCTTCATCAATTACACCATCTTTGTTCGTATCTTCATACTTAATATCGCCCGGAAGTAAGGTTGTATTTGCCTTGTTATCTTGTATTGGCCACGTTTTTATATCATCCAACGACTGAAATTGTCCAACGGCCTTATAGCCCCAGTATTGATTGTTCCACCTGTTCGAACCGTTATATCTCCAATTTGTGTACGAGCTATTTGGACTTGCTTGTTCAATATAATCGCTCCGTGTGCGTGTCCAGGAAGTATTAGCACTAATCTTATAATGAAAATCCCCAATATTATCGTTGTATCCAATTACTAATTCAAATCCCCGGGTATTGTCGCTATTTAAATTTTCCAGTGGCAAAGTAGCCCCATAAGTATCAGGCAGTAATAAATTTCGTGTAGTTAATAAGCCATTTCGTTCTCTGAAAAACACATCCATATCCATTGTCAGCTTGTTTTTAAAGAATCCCATTTCAACTCCTAAGTTACTTGTGGTGGCAGTATACCATGTTAAACGGTTATTAGGCACACCGGTAGTAGCAAGCCCTTGAGTGATGACATTATCACGAAAAATATAGGATCCGCTTGGAAAAATGTAACCCGTAATCCAGCTGAAAGGCCATGCTCCGGTATCATCACCCATTTCACCCCATGAGGCTCTTAACTTTAAGTTGCTGATAACTTTATTTTCCTTTAAAAAATCCTCATTGCTCACTCTCCATCCGGCAGATAAAGTTGGGAAAAATCCCCACCGCGATTCTTTAGGGAATTTATAACTACCATCATATCTGAATCCGGCTTCAAACAAGTATTTATTGTCGTAGTCATAATTTAACCTACCTACATAACCCATACTGGCGTTTTCACTTCCACTACCATCATTATTTTTATTTGTGCTGGAACCAGCAAACATTTGATCCAATGCGTCAAATACGAATTCGCGATATGCACTAAAATTTGAATAAATCCCTTCATTTTGTTCGAAAAGTAACAATGCTTTGATATTGTGCTTTTCGAACAAGATGGTATTGTAATTTAACGAGAGTTGTAATTGCGTTATATCTTGCTGAGAACTCGATAAATTCAAAGTGGAGGGGTCGTTTCCTGTATAAGAACTAACGTACGATTGAGCAGCAGCATCGTAGGTATATAAATTGAACTTTTTATACCATCTTTTATCATTTATTAATGCTGCCTGATATGAGTACATTGCTTTTGCTGCCAATCCTTTAATAAAAGGAACATCGTAGTTTAATGAAAAAATACCACTCAAGTGTTTCTGTTTCTGATTATAGTAACCAACCTGATCTTTTTCCATTGATCCCAACAGGTTAACATTAATATTAGTGGTAGCCAGATACAATGGATTACCATTTCTATACGCTTCATAAGTAGGAAGCAATCTGAGTAATTGTGCCATTAATCCATAGGATTGAACTGAAGGTGCATCCCTGTCTTCAAGCCTTCCACTTAAATTGAACTCAGCAGTGAGCTGTTTACCAATTTTTGAGCTAATATTGCTTCTGAAATTATATCTGCTAAAATGTGTATCATCACTTTTCCACATTCCCGATTGGTCGAAATATCCCAATGAAAAGAAATACTTCGTTGCTTCATTTCCACCCGTTGCACTCAAGTTGTGATATTTTTGAGGTGTGTATTTCCGGATTGCTAAATTATACCAATCTGTACTCTCAAAACCTGTCTCCGTACCTTGGCGGTACTTTTCAACTTTCTCTTTGCCAAAAACCGGTGCTCTTCCGGCGTTAATTTCTGATTCATCTGTTAATTCAGCATACTCAGCTGCATTTGCAAGCGTAGGATACCTGCTAATACTTTGAACTCCGTAATATGAATTGTATGTAATTTTAGTTTTGGATGCTAATCCTTTTTTTGTTGTTACTAAAATTACTCCATTTGCCGAACGAACACCATAAACTGCTGCCGATCCATCTTTCAAAATTGAAACACTTTCAATTTCAGCAGGGTCGAGTTGCGAAAAACTGGAAGGAACACCATCGACTATAA
>JBILFS010000267.1:0-3747 GCA_044351455.1 Paludibacter sp.
CACCTGAAAGTCCGAAATGCCCCGAAGCAACTGAAGAAATGACTGAACCTGCTCCCGACAAGTTGATCAAGAGAGCTTATTCTATTGCTTCATCCAATGTATCTAAAGATTATCTGGAGTTCTATATTACACTGGTTCATTCCGGTGCGCTGACTCCCCGTTTGTTCAATCTTCAGATTGGTGATAAAATCTGGGTGGGTCAGAAAATTGTCGGCATGTTTACCCTGGAAGAAATTGCTGCAGATCAGAACATCATTCTGATTGCTACCGGTACCGGCGTGGCTCCTTACATGAGTATGCTACGTTCTGATGCTTTGAAGAGAAATGGCAATATCCTCGTGATTCATGGCGCTTCCAACTCCTGGGATTTGGGCTATTCCTCAGAATTAAACCTGCTGCAGAGCATTGCACCTCATTTTGAATATGTTCCAACCATCACCATGCCTGATAAAGAACATTCGAAGTGGACAGGTCGTACGGAATTTATCCAGGATATCTGGGAAGATGGAACAATTGAGAAAATGTGGGGTTTCAAACCGGAACCGGCAAATACACATATTTTCCTTTGCGGAAATCCGAATATGGTTAACGGGATGGTTGAATGTCTTGAAAAAGAAGGCTTTATCGAACATACCAGAAAACAGGCCGGACAAGTTCATATTGAGAAATTCAATTAATTGTCGAAAAAAACACAATTGCAGATCCGGATTATTGTTATCCGGGTCTGTTTTTTATTTATACTCTTTCAGGTTAGCGCTAAATAAACTATTTTTGTAAAAAAAACAGCTTGTTATGGAAGAATTAACCCTGATTACGCCCACTTTTCTTTTTTCTGCAATCTCGCTGATTTTACTTGCTTTTACCAACAGGTTCCTCTCTTATGCCCAGCTTATCAGAAATCTGAAGGATAAGTATATGACAGATAAATCTGCTATTACCAGGGCGCAGATTGTTAACCTGCGAAAAAGACTCAAACTCACCAAATACATGCAATTGTGCGGGGTGGTTAGTCTGTTGCTTTGTGTTGTCACGATGTTTCTGATTTATCTTGGTTTTCAACTCATTGCAGTTTATTTCTTCGGATTGGCATTGTTGCTTTTAATTATATCTCTCGGACTATCGGCCTGGGAAATTCAGATTTCAGCCAGATCGCTGAATATTTATTTAAGTGATATGGAAAACTAAAACAAATGAAAATGGAAAATCATGGTTTTGTAAGGGTTTCAGCGGCTATACCTCCTGTAAAAGTAGCAGACTGCCGTTTTAATATCAGCGGGATGATCGGGATGATTGAACAGGCTGAAACGGAAAATGCCTCTATCATTCTGTTTCCCGAACTCGGCATCACTGCTTATACCTGTGCTGATTTGTTTCTGCATCAGTCTTTATTAGATGACGCAGAAAAAGCACTCGAATTGCTGCTGATGGAAACCTGTAACAGTCCGGTTGTAATTATTGCCGGGATGCCCCTGCGGGTGGATGGTATGCTTTATAATGTGGCAGTTGTAATGCAACAGGGCAGAATATTGGGTATAGTTCCAAAAACACATTTACCCAACAACAACGAATTTTACGAGAAAAGATGGTTCAAACCGGCCCAGTCGTCTTTGAACGGAAAAATATTGATGAACGGAACTGAAGTGGCATTTGGAACAAACCTCATTTTTAAAACAGAAGCATTCAGCTTTGGTATTGAGATTTGTGAGGATTTGTGGGTTCCTGAGCCTCCCGGCACGCAATTGAGCATGCAGGGTGCTGAAATCATTTTCAATTTGTCGGCAAGCAATGAAGTCATCGGCAAACATCAATACCTCCGCCAGTTGATCGAACAACAATCAGGCAGATGTCATGGTGCCTATGTCTATGCCTCAGCAGGATTTGGCGAATCGTCCACCGATGTGGTTTATGCCGGAAATGCCATCATTGCAGAAAATGGAAAAATAATAGCGAATTCTGAACGCTTTGTATTTGAAGAACAACTCATTACTACTGATATTGATATTCAAAAACTCAGGGCTGAAAGACTCAGAAACAGCAATTTTTTCAACAATAAGCAAGAAACAGCATACAGAAAAGTTGCATTTGAATTTCTTCCGAATCAGCTCACTGTATTAAATAGAGTATTTGATAAACATCCTTTTGTTCCCGGATTAGCCAACAGAAACGCATCCTGTGAAGAAATTTTCTCCATTCAGGTGGGCGGACTGGCACAAAGATGGACACATACGCAGGCTAAGTCGCTGGTTGTGGGTATTTCGGGCGGACTGGATTCCACACTTGCCCTGTTGGTTTGCGTAAAGACTGCCGACAAACTCGGATACGACAGAAAAAAAATCATCGGAATCACCATGCCCGGTTTCGGTACAACCGACAGAACATACAACAATGCCATTAGTCTGATGCAGGCACTGGGCATCACGATGCACGAAATCTCCATCAAAGATGCCTGTATGCAACATTTTAAAGATATCAGTCATGATGTACATGTGCATGATGTTACGTATGAAAACACCCAGGCCAGAGAACGCACACAGATATTGATGGACATGGCCAATAAAACCGGAGGATTAGTGATTGGGACCGGCGATTTATCGGAACTGGCACTCGGATGGGCAACCTACAATGGCGATCACATGTCGATGTATGGCGTCAACTCCGGCATTCCAAAAACGCTGGTCAGGTATCTCGTCGACTGGGCTTCGCATCAACTCGATGCCTCCTCAGAAAATATTCTGAAAGATGTACTGGATACACCTGTTAGTCCGGAATTATTGCCTGCCGACGAAGCCGGAAATATCGCTCAAAAAACAGAAGACATTGTCGGTCCATACGAACTGCACGATTTTTTCCTGTACTATTTCGTCAGGTTTGGATTTTCACCAGAAAAAATACTTTTCCTGGCTGAAAATGCTTTTGAAGGAAGTTATGAGCAATCAACCATAAAAAAATGGCTGAAAATATTTATACAACGATTTTTCAGTCAGCAATTTAAACGCTCCTGCCTGCCCGACGGTCCGAAAGTGGGAAGCATCAATTTATCTCCGAGGGGCGACTGGAGAATGCCCAGTGACGCTTCGGTTCAATCCTTTTTACTCAAAGATTAATCAACAAAATTAAATATGAATGCAGATTTAATATACGGTAATGCCCCTAAAGAATGGCTTATTTCATTCTCAATTATCATCGGAGCATTGATACTGAATAAAATTATCATCCTTATTAATAAACATTTCGTTCAAAAATTAACAGCAAAAACATCTAACAGGTTAGACGACATTCTTTTTAAGATGCTGCAGGCACCGGTATTATTCGGTATCATCCTTTTTTCCATCTGGATAGCTGTCAGTCGGTTGCAGTTTGATAAAGAAACCATAGACATCATTTATAAATCCTACCGTGTTTTAATTGTCATCAACATCACCTGGTTTGCTTCCAGATTAACAAGAGCCCTGATTGAAGAATACTGGATGCCAAAGTCGGAAGGCAGCGAAGAACAACCCCGGAGAATTGACTCACACATGTTGGTATTGATTCGCAGGATAATCATCGGCGCCATTTGGGCAATCGGATTGGTGATGGCACTCAACAATGTAGGGGTGGATATCAGGGCATTGTTAGGTACCCTGGGAATCGGAGGTTTGGCTTTTGCATTGGCAGCGCAGGACACCCTGAAAAACATCTTTGGCGGATTTACCATTTTTACCGACAGGCCATTTAAACTCGGCGACAGGATTCTGGTGAACGGTG
>JBILFS010000266.1:0-3747 GCA_044351455.1 Paludibacter sp.
GACGCTACCCGTAACACTACTACGCAGGATTATCTGCAGGCAAGCTTATTTTCTTTTGGGGATTTGGCAGGCGCTCAGAATATTGATATGCGTGCCGGTAGTTTTGCAAGAGGCACCAAGTTAACTTTATCGTACACAAACAGGAATTATCAGCAACGCATGATGATATCGCATCATACGGGTTTAAACAGAAATGGATGGGCTTTTTCAGCATTGCTTGGTGGCAGATATGCGAAAGAGGGTAGTGTTGAAGGTACTTTCTACCATAATCTGGCCTATTTCCTCGGAGTGGAAAAACAATGGGATAACGGAAAGCAAAGTTTGTCTTTATCAACCTTTGGTACTCCGGTTCAGCGGGCACAACAATCTGCCTCTGTAAAGGAAGCTTATGATATTACCGGAAATAACCTTTATAATTCCTATTGGGGATATATGCCCGACGGCAGCAAACGTAATCAGCGGATTGTGACAAGTTATAGTCCCGCAGTTATTCTTTCGCATATATGGAAAATTGACCGGTTAACAAAATTAACCTCAGGACTTGCCTTCAATTACAACAGGTATGGTTCGACAGCCATTAACTGGTTCAACAATGCTTCCGACCCTCGTCCCGATTATTATCGTTATTTACCATCCTATACTTCAGGAACATACAATACCCTTAATCCGAATTATTTAGCCGATGCTGCTTTTTGGGCAGGAAGTGGTGAAGGAAATGACAGAGGCCGGAGTCAGATGTTGTGGGGTGAGATTTATGAAGGAAATCTCAATAATAATTTGTATGGTGCAAATAAATCTGCCCTGTTTATCCTTGAAGAAAGACGCAACGATGCCATGGAAACCAGTTTCAATTCAACTTTGGAAAAAAAGTTGAGTGAAGAAATGACTCTGGTTGCCGGCGCAAATGTACGTCATACGCTTGGTAAAACTTTCGATGTGGTTGCCGACTTGCTGGGTGCTGAGTATCACCTCGATATTGATAAATATGGTGAGCGTGATTTCCCGGGTAATCCTGAAGTGAAACAAAACGATTTGATGAATCCTGACAGAAAAGTGAAGGAAGGTGATATCTTTGGGTATAATTACAATACTGTGGTTACAAATGGAAGTTTATGGGCTCAGATGCACCATAATTATGAACATCTGGAGTTTTTCTATGCTGCTAAATTAACTGCAAATTCTTATTATCGTGATGGGAAAATGAAAAATGGTCGTTATCCTTTAAACTCTTATGGCAAAGGTCAGGTTCATACTTTTATCGATCCGGCTTTGAAAGCAGGTGTTGTTTATAAGTTAGATGGTCGTAATCTGTTCTCTCTGAATGGTATGTTTAAATCTCAGGCGCCACTTCCTTTCGATGCCTATACAACCCCGAGAATTTCTGATGAAGCAGTGCCCGGTCTTAAATCCGAACTGATAACTGCTGGCGATGTTAATTATGTTTTTACTTATCCCAAAATCAATGGTCGTGTATCGGCATTCTATACAGGATATCAGGATGGTATTCAGAAGATATCTTATTATAATGATTCATACGGAACCTTTGTACATCATAGTATTTCTGATGTGTCCAAACGCAATTATGGCGCCGAAGCAGCATTCAAATATAATGTTATCAAAAACCTGACATTCTCTTTTGCAGGTACTGTTTCAAATTTTACTTACACGCAGAATCCAATGGGTACTGTTCGTTATGAAAACGGATCGGGCGATGATATTAACGAAGGTGTTGCCATCAAAGGTTATCATGTGGGTGGTTCGCCGGAATTGGCCGGAACAACAGGATTGCAGTATTTTTGGGATTACTGGTGGTTTGAGGTAAGTGTTAACGGTATTGCCAATAATTATCTGGATCCTTCCTATATTCAACGTACGCCATCAGTAATTGCAGGGGTAAGACAAGCGGCTGATTTAGCAGGATATAGTACTGATAAACGCGAAGCTGTTGTGGCCGACTGGCTTGCTCAAACCAAACTTGATGATGCAATTACAATGGATGTTTCGATTAGCAAACTGATATATTTCGATGGTGGTCGTTCATTGAGCATCAATTTAAATGCAGTCAATGTTTTGAATAATAAAAAAATCAGAACAGGAGGGTTTGAACAGGGTCGAATACCGTTGTATAATGATGCAATAGATTTGAATAATCTGGATAAATTCCCGGCCAAATATTATTACATGCAGGGTTTTAACCTGTTTCTCAATGTTGGATACAAATTTTAATTGAATATTTATGAAAAAATATATTTATATCATCGGACTCATTTCAGCGATAATCTTAAGTTCCTGTGATCAGAGAGACCTGGAAGTTCCTGAAATTGATGTTCCTGAATATGTAAACAGCAAGAGTTTACAGTTTATTACGATTGCTGAACTAAAGACTTTGAGTGCTTCATTTCCATTGCCAACTATTTCGGGGTATACCAATAAAGCAGGAGATTTTGAATTCAGATCAATCGACAATACAAATAAGGCGATTAAAGGCATTGTTGTTGCCAATGATGAAAGTGGCAATATTTACAAACAATTCTATATTCAGGATCAAACCGGAGCCATGATAATCGGAACAAATATGACCGGAATGTTTTCATTGTATCGGGTAGGACAGGAAGTTATTGTAGAGCTTGATGGCTTGTGTGTAGGAAAATATGGTGGTTCTTTTCAGATAGGTAGCAGAATTCCGTATGTTTCCTATAATACGGATGGTACAATCAGAAATGCCAGCATAGGCAGAATGACTCCTACAGAATTTTATACCCATGTTCACAGAAATGCCAGTCCGAATCCGGCGGCTGTGGTACCTGCAGTTTTAACGACTATGCCTGAAGTAAATGAGAATAACCGGAGTACACTTGTGCGGTTTGATAATATTAGTTTCGAAAATGGTGGTAAAGGTATTTTCGCAACCAAAGGTTCCGGGTATGGAGGTGCTAATCTTGTGATAGGTGGACAAAAGATTTTGGTCAGAACAAGTGAATATGCTAACTTTGCGGCAGACACAATACCGGCAGGAACAGGTTCGGTAATTTGTGTCCTCGGGAAATATAACAGCACAGTACAATTAACTATCAGAAACAGAACTGATATGATTTTCAACTAATTAATTATCAAACAAAACAAATACTCAAAAAATTTAATTTATGAAACTGAAACATTTATTTCTAGCGTTTGCAACAATGACATTATTTGTCAGTTGCGAAAAAGATGTAGCCGTAACAGGAATTGCAGTCGATACTGCAACAATGAACCTTACGAAAGCCGGACAAAAAGATACCCTTACTGCAACCCTTGCCCCGGCTGATGCCACAGGTACAGTAGTATGGAGTAGTTCAAATACAGCAGTTGCAACAGTTGAAGGCAATGGTTTAACAGCAGTGGTTACTGCCGTGGGAAATGGTACAGCTAAAATTAAGGCTTCTGTCGATATTTTTTCTGCTGAATGTGCCGTTACTGTCAATATCGGAGGTACAACAGGAAATGGTGAAGGATCAGAAGCAAAACCTTATAATGTTACGCAGGCAGTTGCAAATCAGGGTGGTTTGAAATGGGTTGAAGCCTTTATTGTAGGTAATGTTGATGGTACAGGTATGACTATGACAACAGAATCAAAATTTGTTGCTCCCTTTACCATTGCTACCAATGTACTCATAGCCGATTCAAAAACAGAAACAGACTATAAAAAATGCATTGCAGTGCAATTACCTTCCGGTGCAGTTCGTACAGGACTTAATCTTCAGAACAATC